>NZ_RCNW01000494.1:0-2616 GCF_004307605.1 Pseudomonas sp. Sample_24 | reverse complement strand
TTCATCTGCTCGACCGTGGTGTTCTGGCTCTCGTCGAGAATGATGAAGCTGTTGTTCAGCGTACGACCACGCATGTAAGCCAGCGGCGCGACTTCAATGACCTGGCGCTCGATCAGCTTGGCCACGTATTCGAAGCCGAGCATTTCGTACAGCGCGTCGTAGAGCGGGCGCAGGTACGGGTCGATCTTCTGTGACAGATCGCCGGGCAGGAAACCGAGTTTTTCACCGGCCTCAACCGCCGGACGCACCAGCAGGATGCGGCGAATCTGTTCGCGCTCCAGCGCATCGACTGCACAGGCAACGGCCAGGTAGGTCTTGCCGGTACCGGCCGGACCAATGCCGAAGTTGATATCGTTGCCGAGGATTTCCTTCACATAGCGCAGCTGATTCAAGCCACGGGGGCGAATCATGCCTTTCTTGGTGCGCAGGGCGACGGAGGCTTCGGCGGGGGAGTGGTTGTCCAGCTCTTCGACGGCGGACTCCTGCAGGAACAGGTGAACCATGTCCGGCGACAGCTCGGTACCCTTGGTTTCCCGGTACAGGCGGCGCAGAAGGTTTTCCGCGGAGGTGGTGTGCTTTGGCTCGCCGATCAGCTCGAACTGGTTTCCGCGGTTGCGGATCTCGATGGTCAGGCGCTGTTCGATGAGACGCAAATGCTCGTCGAATTGCCCGCACAGATTGGCGAAGCGGCGAGCCTCAAAAGGCTCGAGGATGAAACGATGTGGTTCGATGGGTGCGTTCAAGGTCGTATTTAGCCGCCCTGGGGCAATAGTGATGAGTTCAAGGATAGCGCCAGAGGCGTGGGTGTGAAAGCTCTTAAATGGATCAACCCATTCTTAAGAACAATGCATTTCACCGTGGGAGCTGGCTTGCCAGCGATGAGGCAATCAGCCTCGACTGAGCTGTTGCCTGTTGCACCGCCATCGCTGGCAAGCCAGCTCCCACAGGATCCTCAATGTTTCCAAAAAACCGTTATTGCAGCAGCGAACCCCGCAGTGAGTGCGGCTGCGCCGCATCGATGCGCACATCGGCGAACTGGCCGATCAGGGTCGGATTGTCGCAGCGGAAGTTGACGATACGGTTATTCTCGGTCCGGCCCTGCAGTTCGCCAGGGTCCTTTTTCGAGTAATCGGTTACCAGAATGCGCTGGATCGAACCGACCATTTGTCGGCTGATTTCAAAACCCTGCTGGTTCAGGCGATGTTGCAGGGCGTTCAGGCGTTCTTTCTTCAGCTCTTCCGGCGTGTCGTCGGCCAGATCGGCGGCGGGTGTGCCCGGGCGCTGGCTGTAGACAAACGAGTAGGAAAAGTCGAAACCCACGTCCTGAATCAGCTTCATGGTTTGTTCGAAATCTTTCTCGGTTTCACCGGGGAAGCCAACGATAAAGTCCGAACTGATGCAGATGCCCGGCACGGCGGCGCGCAGCTTGCGCAGTTTGGACTTGTATTCCAGCGCGGTGTGGTTGCGCTTCATCGCAGCAAGGATACGGTCCGAACCCGATTGCACCGGCAAGTGCAGGTGTTTGACCAGTTCCGGCACGTCGGCGTGGGCCTGGATCAGGCTGTCGGAGAATTCCAGCGGATGCGAGGTGGTGTAGCGGATGCGGTCGATGCCATCCACCGCGGCGACCACGCGGATCAGCTCCGCCAGATCGGCCAGGCGACCATCATGGGTCGCACCGCGATAACCATTGACGTTCTGCCCCAGCAACGTCACTTCGCGCACGCCGTTTTCGGCCAGGTGAATGATCTCGGCGATCACGTCATCGAACGGCCGGCTGACTTCTTCACCGCGGGTGTAGGGCACCACGCAGAACGTGCAGTACTTGCTGCAGCCTTCCATCACCGACACATAGGCGCTTGGCCCATCGATGCGTGGCTCGGGCAGGTGGTCGAATTTTTCGATTTCCGGAAACGAGACGTCGACTTGCGGCAGTTTGCTGCTGCGCGCGGCGTCGATCATTTCCGGCAGGCGGTGCAGGGTTTGCGGGCCGAACACCACGTCGACGTACGGTGCGCGATCGCGAATCGCCGCGCCTTCCTGGCTGGCCACGCAACCGCCGACGGCGATCACCATGTCCGGGTTGGCCAGTTTCAGTTCGCGCCAACGGCCGAGCTGCGAATAAACGCGGTCCTGGGCACGCTCGCGGATCGAGCAGGTGTTGAGCAGGATCACGTCCGCGTCTTCAGCGCGAGCGGTGACTTCCAGGGCCTGGTGTTCGCCCAGCAGATCGACCATGCGCGAGCTGTCGTACTCGTTCATCTGGCAACCGTGGGTTTCGATGTAAAGCTTCTTGGCCATGGAATAGAGTCATCACGTGATTCAAAGAACCGCGCATTATAGGGAACATGTACCCAGGTTCCTACCGCTACGCGTCCGATGGCTATGCTATAGTTTGCGCCCTCATTTTTATCCCCCGATGTGTTGCTCGCCCACCATGACCAAACGTGAAGCTCCAATCTACAAGGTGATTTTCCTCAACCAGGGCCAGGTGTTCGAAATGTACGCCAAGCAGATCTATCAAAGTGATCTGTGGGGCTTTCTGGAAGTGGAAGAATTCGTCTTTGGCGAGCGCACGCAAGTGGTCGTCGATCCGAGCGAAGAAAAGCTCAAGGC
>NZ_RCNW01000466.1:0-20734 GCF_004307605.1 Pseudomonas sp. Sample_24 | reverse complement strand
CCAGTTGCACGTTGGCCTGGGCAAACCCCAGATTGGCCTGGTTGCGCAGCAAATCAGCTTCGGCCACCGATACATCGGTGTTGGCTTTTTCCCACTCTTCGCCGGAGATCGCCGAGCGTTCCTTGAGGGTCCGCCGACGGCGTTCTTCGCTCTGGCGCTGGCGAAGCAGTGCCTGGCTGGCGACAATCGTTGCTTGCGATTGCCCCAGTGAGGCCTTGGACACCTCCACCGCGCGCTTGGCGTGTTCCACTGCCAGGTTGTAGCGCGAGGGATCGATCTCCAGAAGCAACTGGCCCTTGTCCACATGCTGGTTATCCTGCACGTTGAGTTTGACGATGCGTCCGGCGACATCAGCGGACAACGTCACCACATCGGCACGTACCCTGGCGTCCCGGGTCCACGGCGCGCGCGTGTAATGCTCCCAGGCAAACCAGCCGAGCACAAACGCCAGCGCTACCACGGCTAACGTCGAGAGTCGGGCAAGAATCGTCTTCAAGGCATCAGGCTCCCATCCACAGAATCAGTGTCGCGCACACGCAGGCGTACAGCGCGCCTTCGAACAACGCTTCATGCCAGACCAACCGCAGCACGCCGAGGCGGCGCAGCAGCCAGTCCAGCAGCAAAAATATCGGCAGCCCCAGCAACAGTGCCTGGGCAATCGGCGGCAGATAAACACCGCCTATTTCCAGATCAATGGGCAAGTGTCGGTTCTCCTTGGGGTGCTGTGGATTCAAAGTGGCCGCGGTGTCGTTCCAGGAATGACACGACGATCAGCAGCGCTACGCGCATGCGGAACACCGACCATAAATGTTCATGCACGCTTGAATGCAACGCGTCCAGTTCATCACCCAAGCTGTGCAGGCTGCCTAGCACGCGATCGACATCGATATTGGCCCGGCCGGCGACCAGGCGCCCGGTTTCCCGAACCGTGGCGAATAAACGCTCCTGCGTCTGCGGGTTCAACAACACGTTGTTTTGCCCCTGCTGCCTGAGCTGATTCAAGGCAATGCCCAGGGCCATACTGCCAAGACTGACTTCGAACAGTTCCCGCGAAGACGAGTCCTCGATGGCTGGCAACAAGCCCAGCATCATGGTCAGGCGATCGACCATGCGGCTTTCGAAAGCAAACTGGTTTTCATCGGTGGCCGCAGCTTTGAGCAAGGCGTAGACCTGTTCGCAGTTTTCCTGGTGCAACCGACGCATGCGCAGGCCGGGCCTGAAGGGGAAAATCAAGGCATAGACACTCAAGGCAAGAGCGGCAGCGCACACGTAAGCACCGGCAAATTCGAACCATTGAATCGCGGTGTTCTGGCCCAAACCGGTGTTTTGCGGACCTAACAGCAAAAACGTGGTCAGCCCCAGACCGATCCCGATCCCTGTGGTCGGCGGGCTGGACAACCCGACGGCGACCGCATACAGCAATGGCACCAATAACAAAGCGAGCAATTCGAAGCTGCTGATCATCGGTACCAGGGCGAACTGAAGCACCGCCGACACGACCAACGCCAACCCCAACCCTCTGGCGTAACTCTGGACTGCCAGCAATGGCCGGGGAAATGTCGCCATCAACGAACAGAGAATGCCGGTCACGATCATCCCGCCCCGCGCGCCGTCCCAGCCGGTTTCTATCCAGATCAGGCCCGCGACCATCAGCGCGCTGTAGGCGCGGATAGCGTTCATCGCCGCCAGCGTGTAATCCAGATGCAAGGGATTCTTCTGCCCACGAAACATGCTGCTGGCGCCGCGCCCGCTCTGGATCGCGTCGCTCAACTCAAGAATGGTTTCCAGCTGCTGCAGCATTCGCGCCTGTTCCCAGCGCAAAGACCATGACAGCGAGCGTAATGTCGCCTTGAGCGGTTCGGTGAGCTGTTCCGAGCGATAAGCCAGCGCATCAAAACGCTTTTGCAATACCGCAAACTGCCGTCGTTGCTCCGCCGGAAGTGCGCGCCCTTGCCGGGCCAATTCATCGAGAAACTCCAGTTCTTCGGTGAGCAACTGCCGAATCTCCAAGGGAATCTCACCCTCCCAGCGCTCCAGCAACAATTCGCGCTGATGGCGCAACGCAGTCAGCCGTGCCGTCAACAGCACCAGTTGGTTGCCCAACAATTGCACCAGATCGTCGGCGCTGCGCAACCGCGGTGCATCGTAATAGAGGTGGCGGCGAACGCCTTCCAATGCACCAATCTGCGCAAGCAGCTGCATTTGTCGGCGATGGAACTCGGCCTCGCTTTCTTCAGTACGGATGACGGCGCTGGCGTGCGTGGCCAGCAGCTTGATCACCTGATCGATCCGCGCGAAGTAATCCTTGGCCACGGCTTCCGGGCGTGCGGTCAATAGACTCACCACGCAAACACAGGCCACCGCGAGCAATGTTTCGGTGACACGGGTGACGGCCAGCAAAAATGTGCCGTCAGGTTCCGGCACGGCCAGCAAACCGACGACCACCGCCGTATACCCGCTGAGTACGAATGCCTGCGAACTGGTGTAGCGCAACAAGGTGCCACCGGCAGTACACAACGCCAGCCACAGGGACAGCGTGATAAGAAACGGCACCGGCGCCTGGGGGAAAATCGCCATGATCAGCACCGCCACAGCCGCGCCAAGCGTAGTGCCGATGACCTGGCCGAAACTGCGGGCCAAGACCATGCCGGCCAAGGGCTGGCTAATGATGACCACGGCCATGATCGACCATTTGGGTTGCTCAAGATCGAACACAAATGCCAGGTACAGCGTCAGCAACCCGGCCGCAATGGTTCGCAAGGCAAACAGCAACACCCCGGGGCCGGGGTGAAGGATCGCCTTGAAGTACTGCAAAAACGGCTGCATGGAACGCTCGTTGATTGCTATTCAGCAAGCGTAGACACTGCTTCGCAACCTCGACAACCTGAAGAAAGCGCTTTGCAAGCGCCCAAGGTTTGACTCACAGCCCTGCCTGACCGAAGCTGATCACTTTGCAAAAGCTTGCCAGCCCGGATTCTGCATGCCCAAGTCCCGCCGTTACCTGCTAATCAGCCTCTGTGTCCTGTTCGCCATCGGTCTTGCGTGGGCGTTTCTGCGCAGTACAACCCCTGTGATACCCGAGGCCATCAAGCGTGGTTACAGCGAAGCTCTGGAAAAGGCCCGGGCCGGCCAACCGGGTGCGGCACGGGTGCTTTACCAGCAACTGGCCCGGCCTGACATTTCGCCGAAACGACGCGTCTGGCTGCATGCCGAACTGCCCAACTATCCGAGCTCCGTCGCGCTGAAACTGGCTGATGCGGATTTGCAGCATGAATCAGCGGACGTGCGTATTGCCGCGATCAAAAGCATCAGCGGGCTGGTGTCCAGTGGCCAACGCACTCTGTTGCTGGGGCCATTGCTCGATGACCCCGAGCAAAGCGTACGCCTGGCCGCGGTCAACGCATTGCTCGGGCTTTCACCGGATGACCTTGGTCTGTATTTCGCGCCGCTGGAGCAGGCCATCGATGCCTGGCAGCAAACGCTCAAAAATGCGCCGCAGAGTGCCGAAAACCAATATCAATTGGCGCGGTTGTATCTGCACAATGCCCAATTCAAAGAAGCCCAGCAGGCTCTTGAAAATACTTTGCGCCTTGCCCCGGACAATTTGCCGGCGCTGGTGATGCAGATCGAGGTGCTGGATAAACTTGGTCAGAACGACGCCGCTCGCCAGTTGCTGGCCAAACAACTGAAGGCGCAGCCCGATTCAGCCTATTTGCAACATGCACTGGGGATGTGGCTGTTGCATCACGGACAAAGCGAGTTCGCCCTGCTCGGACTGTCCAAGGCCGTGGAGCTTGAACCGGACAACAAGGATTACCGCTATGACCTGGCCACCACGCTGCACGGTGAACAGGAACTGGCAGCGGCGCAGAAGCAATTGCAGGATATCGTGCAGCGACACCCCAACGATCGCCGGGCGCGGGTGCTGCTGATCAACTACTGGAAGGAAAGCGGCCAGTTGCAAAACGTACAGATCCTGCTGGCCCAACTCGAACAGCTCAATCCGGATGATCCGGCCTTGCAGCAAGGTCTGTAAGGACGCGCTCTCTGCTGTGTTTCCTTATGCGCATCAACCGCCCATAGCAGAAAAGGTTGAACCGTCGTCTCGACAAAGGGTCAAGTGAAACAGGCAGCCTATAATGGCCATCGTGCCAGCAGCCTCGTTTCCCCTATTCAAGAGAGGGCATTATTTGTCTATATCCAACGAGTTGATCAGCACAAAAGCGGCCACAGGTATTGAAGGCCTGGATGACATCCTCAATGGAGGGTTGTCCCGCGGCCATGTGTTTTTACTTGAAGGCGAACCAGGTACCGGCAAGACCACTGTCGCATTGCATTTCCTCATGGCTGGCGCTGAAGCCGGCGAGCGTTCGTTATACATCACCCTGTCTGAAACCGAACACGAGTTGCGCCAGGGTGCCCGTTCCCACGGTTGGGAGCTGGGCGAAAACGTCCATATCTTCGAACTGACGCCGCCCGAAAGCGTGTTGAACGCCGAGCATCAGCAATCACTGCTGTATTCCTCCGATCTGGAGCTGGGTGAAGCCACACGACAGATCTTCGAAGTGGTCGAGCGGGTCAAACCGACCCGCGTAATCCTCGACAGCCTGTCTGAAATCCGCTTGTTGGCGCAGAGTTCACTGCGCTACCGCCGCCAGATCCTGGCGATCAAGCATTACTTCGTGCGCTACGATGCCACGGTGTTGTTGCTCGACGACCTGACCACCGAATCTTTGGATAAAACCGTGCACAGTGTGGCCCACGGTGTGATTCGCCTGGAGGAGTTGACGCCCAATTACGGTGCCGAGCGCCGCCGTATCCGTGTAGTGAAATACCGCGGCCAGAAATACCGTGGCGGTTTCCATGACTTCACGATCATGACCGACGGCGTGCACGTGTTCCCGCGCCTGGTGGCCGCCGAACATCGCGGCAACTACGTCCGGCGGCAGTTGACCAGCGGCATTGCCGAAATGGACGCGCTGCTCGGTGGCGGCATCGAAACGGGTTCCAGCACGCTGATTCTCGGGCCGGCCGGCACTGGCAAATCGCTGATTTCGATGCTGTTCGCCGCCGCCGCAGTGGCTCGGGGCGAGAAAGCAGCCCTGTTCATCTTCGACGAAGAGCTTGGATTGCTGTTCGAGCGGATGAAGAACATCGGTATCGATCTGCAGGCGTTGCAGGATGGCGGGAACCTGCTGATCGAGCAGGTGGATGCCGCCGAACTGTCCCCTGGCGAGTTTTCCCACCGGGTGCGGCGCTGCGTCGATCAAGGCAACATCAAGACCGTAGTGATCGACAGCATCAACGGCTATCAAGCGGCGATGCCAGAGGAGAATGCCCTGGTACTGCACATGCACGAGTTGTTGCTTTACCTCAACCGCAAAGGCGCTGCGACCTTCATGACCGTTGCCCAGCATGGACTGGTCGGCGACATGCAGGCCCCGGTGGACATTACCTACCTGGCCGACTCAGTGATTCTATTGCGCTACTTCGAAGCCTTGGGCAAAGTCCGCCGGGCCATTTCAATCATCAAGAAACGTACCGGCAGCCATGAAGCAACTATCCGCGAATACCGCATTAGCGCCAAAGGCATGACCATCGGCGAACCGTTGGAAGCCTTCCAGGGCGTACTGCGCGGCGTGCCGACCTATATGGGTGCGAGCATTCCATTGCTTGGGGATGAAGGCCAGTGATGACCCAACCTGCGACATCCGAACGCGCAATCATTCTCGCCCCGCTGGGGCGAGACAGTCAGATTGCGATGATGTTGCTCAAAGAAGCAGGGTTCGACGGGATCATCAGCCAGGATTTACCGCAACTGTGCAGCGAACTGGAGCAAGGCGCCGGTTTGCTGCTGATCTCTTCCGAAGCGCTGTTGCGCAGTGATCTGGGGCCGCTGTTGACCCTCATCGATCAACAACCGGCCTGGTCGGACTTGCCGATCGTTTTGCTGACGCACCACGGTGGCCCGGAACAGAACCCCGCTTCGCGCTTCGGGCCGCAGTTGGGCAACGTCACGTTCCTGGAACGTCCTTTTCACCCGGAGACATTGATCAGCCTGGTGACCACCGCCTTGCGCGGCCGTCGACGACAGTACGAAGCCAGGGATCGGCTGGTCGACTTGAGCCAAAGCGAACTGCGCCTGCAAAACACCCTGGAAACCCTGGAACAACAGGTCGAAGAGCGCACCGCGCAATTGCGCCACAACGAAGAAGCTTTGCGTCAATCCCAGAAGATGGAAGCGGTTGGCCAACTCACCGGCGGTATCGCCCATGACTTCAACAACATGCTCACCGGCATCATCGGCAGCCTGGAGCTGCTGCGCCGGCGCCTGGCCCGCGGCCGCATCGAAGACCTGGACAGCCTGATCGATCTTGGCGTGACCTCGGCCAACCGGGCCGCTGGTTTGACCCATCGCCTGCTGGCGTTTTCTCGCCGGCAGTCGCTCGATTCCAAACCCGTGGAAATGAATACGCTGGTGGTTTCCATGGGTGAACTGTTGCAACGCAGCATCAATGAGAGCATTCGCCTGGACATGCAGTTGAGCGAACAACTGTGGGTGGCCGAGGCCGACCCCAATCAACTGGAAAGCGCCCTGCTCAACCTGGTCATCAATGCCCGCGACGCCATGCCCAACGGCGGCAAACTGGTGGTGACCACTTCGAACCAACATCTGGAAAAGTCCTTTACCGACCTGCACAGCAATCTCGAACCCGGTGATTACGTGACGCTAAGCGTCACCGACAATGGCTGCGGCATGCCGCAGAGCACCATCAACCGCGCGTTTGACCCTTTCTTCACCACCAAGCCGATCGGCCAGGGCACCGGCCTTGGATTGTCGATGATCTATGGCTTCAGCAAACAATCGCGGGGCCACGTCGCCATTCAAAGCGAAGTGGGTGAAGGCACCACGGTGAGCATTTATCTGCCGCGTTACGGTGGCGATCTGCCGCAAGATCCGCCGGTGGACAGTCACCACCCGCTCTTCGCGCAGAATGGCGAAACCGTCCTGATCGTTGAAGACGACCCGGCTGTACGGGTGCTGGTCAGCACGGTGCTCAGTGATTTGGGCTATGCCTTCGTCGAAGCGTGCGATGCCGACAGCGCCCTGCCGATCTTTGAATCCGCGCAACGCATCGACCTGTTGATCAGCGATGTCGGACTGCCCGGCATGAACGGCCGGCAACTGGCAGAAATCGGCCGGCAGTTCCGGCCCGGCCTGAAAGTACTGTTCATCACCGGTTATGCCGAACACGCGGCCGTACGCGGCGGATTCCTCGATCCGGGCATGCAGATGATCACCAAGCCATTCACGTTTGACCTGTTGACGGCCAAGGTGCGGGAGATGATCAGCGCCTGAAGCGGCCTCTGCCGGGATTCAGGAGAGCATGTCCTGCATGATTTCCTGTAACACGTCCAGGTCGAATGGCTTGGCCAGTATCGGTGCCGAGCGGGTGATCGGGCTGTCTGTTTCACGGATTTCCTGCGGGTAGCCGCTGATGAAAATCACCTTCAGCTCCGGTCGCAGTTTTACCGCGGGCTCGGCGATCTGCACGCCGGAAATCCCACCCGGCAGGCGGAAGTCAGTGATCATCATGTCCAGGTGCGGCTTGCTGGCGAGAATCTCAAACGCTTGCTCGCCATTCTCGGCCTGCAACACCCGGTAGCCCTCCCCCGACAAATAGGCCGACAGGACCATCAGAATCGAGGGGTCATCTTCGACGATCAGTACGACGTCTTGTGCATCTTCACTCATGGGAAGCCTTTGTTCGGTCAATAGCTGCTGATACGACCGTAGGGTCGATCAGAGGTTGCGTTTATCGGGCTGTTTTCCTACAGCGGCAGACAAACGCGAAACAGGGCGCCTTCGCCAATCCGGCTTTCGACGGTAATGGTACCGCCATGGGCGGTGACAATCTGTTCGGAAATAAACAATCCCAAACCCAGTCCGGCGACGGCGTGCTTGGCCGACACCCGCTCGAACTGCTGGAAAATCCGTTGCTGGTTTTCTTCACTGATGCCGATTCCGCAATCACGGACTTCTATCCGTGCTTCGCCGTGCTCACTGTACACCTTGACGCTGATCGGACTCTTGGCGCCGTAGCGCAAGGCATTGGTCAACAGATTGGAAACTACCTGCTCAATGCGGAATTCGTCCCAATTGCCGACCACCGGTTGTTCGGCTTCAAGTGTCACGGTCGCTTCGGCGGCTTCGATCTGTTGGGCAAAATTTTCCAGCAGGGCGCGCACCAGGGCCGAAAGATCAAACCGCGTGGGGCGGATCGACAATTTGCCGGTGCGGATGCGTGACACATCGAGCATGTCTTCGATCAGCCGGATCAGGCTTTTGATCTGCCGTTCGTCGCGATCGACCATGGCGTGCATTTTGTCGAGGGTGAACGCCGAGGCGTTATCCCGGGCCAGGTGCATCTTGCGCAGCTGGGTTTCGAGGATCAGGCCGTTGAGCGGCGTGCGCACCTCATGGGCGACAATCGACATGAAGTCATCGCGCATGCGTACCGCCTGTTGCAATTCCAGCTGGGTGCTCTGCAATTGCTTGAGCAGCGCTTCTTGCTCGCGGCGACTTTGCTCGAGTTCTTCAACTTGCTGTTTCATCGCCTTGCTCTGGCGGAACAGCTCGACGAAAACGTTGACCTTGCTCTTGACCGCATGGATGTCCAGCGGTTTGTGCAGGAAGTCCACAGCGCCGCTTTCGTAGCCCTTGAACGCGTAATTGAGCTCACGACCGGCGGCACTGACAAACACGATTGGAATGTTCTTGGTTTTTTCCGTACCGCGCATCAACTCGGCCAGTTCGAAGCCATTCATCCCAGGCATCTGTACATCGAGAATGGCCATGGCGAATTCGTGTTGCAGCAACAGCGACAAGGCCTCGTCGGCAGATTGCGCTTTGTAGACGGTACGGTCTTCACGCTTGATCAGCGCTTCGAGTGCCAACAGATTCTCCGGCAGATCGTCCACGATCAGCAGTTTGGCCTGGATATTACTTAGCATGCGATTCGTTCCAGCTCGACAAGCAGACGGCCGATGCCGCGGATAGGGAGAATGTGGTCAGGTTGGTGAATATCCAATGCTGCCTGGGGCATGGTTGCAACCTGGGCTTCCTGCGGGTCTTGCACGATGGTCAGACCACCGCGCTGCTTGACCTGCGCCAGACCGTTCGCACCGTCACGGTTGGCGCCCGTCAGCAAGACTGCCGCCAGGCTGGGACCGTAGGCGTCGGCGGCAGACTCGAACAGGTAATCGATGGCCGGCCGCGAATGATGCACGCGGTCTTCCAGGCTCAGGGAAAAGCTGCGGTCCTGTTCCACCGACAAGTGATAGCCGGGCGATGCGAAATACAGGGTGCCGGACACCACCGGAGTCTTGTCGCTGGCTTCCTGAACCGGCAGCGACACGCGCCGGGCGAACACTTCCGCCAGATGGCTGCGACGCTGTTCCGGCAAGTGCAACACGACAATGATCGGCAACACGAAGCCTGCACGCAGCGGGCCGAGAATACTCAGCAGCGCCTCGACCCCACCGGCCGAAGCGCCGATCACGATCGCTTCTACTGAAGGCAAACCCGTTGCGCTGTTCATGATTTTCGATAAATCCGTTCTTGTTTGACCAGCGGTTCGAACTGGTTGCCGAAGGCTGAAAAATCCGGGGTTTCCTTGCTGCCCAGCACCAGGAAACCACGGTGGCACAGCGACTCATGAAACAAACCGAAAGCCCGATCCTGAAGTTTTTTATTGAAATAGATCAATACGTTACGACACGAAATTAATTGTGTTTCTGAAAATACACTGTCGGTAGCCAGGCTGTGGTCGGCAAAGGTCACGTTCTCGCACAGCGACTTGTCGAAAATGGCGTAGCCATACGCCGCCGTATAGTAGTCGGCGAACGAGCGTTTACCACCGGCTTGCTGGTAGTTGGAAGTGTAGGCGCGGACATTCTCCATCGAGAATATTCCCTGCTTGGCCTTGTCCAGCGAGCGCGGATTGATGTCGGTTGCATAAATGATGGTGCGCTCAAGCAAGCCCTCTTCACGCAGGAGGATGGCCATCGAATAGACCTCCTCCCCCGTGCTGCAGCCAGCAATCCAGATCTTGATCGACGGGTACGTCTTGAGTAGCGGCACCACTTCCTGGCGGATGGCCAGGAAGTGCGAAGGGTCGCGGAACATTTCACTGACCGGAATCGTCAGCAATTGCAGGAGCTGCATGAACGCCATTGGGTCATGCAGGACTTTTTCCTGGAGGGCCGAAATGGTGTTGCATTCGAACTGACTCAGCGCATGGCTCACCCGGCGCTTGATGGAAGCGCCTGAATAATCACGAAAATCGTAGCTGTACTTGAGGTAGATGGCCTCGATCAACAACCGCAACTCTATCTCGCTGATTCGTTCCCCTGAATAATTGCGCTCCACTTAGATACGTTCCATCTTTGGCAACCACACACGGATCAACGAAAACAACCGATCCAGGTCGATGGGCTTGGCCAGATAATCATTGGCGCCTGCTTGCAGGCAGCGTTCCTGATCGTCCTTCATGGCCTTGGCCGTCACCGCGATGATCGGCAACTTGCGCCAGCGCGGGTCCTTGCGGATCTCGATGGTGGCTTCAAAACCATCCATCTCCGGCATCATCACGTCCATCAACACCAGATCGATGTCTTCCACTTCATTCAATCGCTCAATCGCTTCCCGGCCGTTACGGCCGATGACCACGACCGCACCTTTATGCTCCAGCGCGCTGGTGAGGGCGAAGATGTTGCGTACATCGTCGTCCACCAACAGCACTTTGCGTCCCTCGAAGACTTTGTCGCGGCTGCGGGCAGTCTTGAGCATCTTCTGTCGCTCATGGGACAACCGCGATTCGACTTTGTGCAGAAAAAGTGTCACCTCATCCAGTAAACGCTCGGGCGAGCGCGCGCCCTTGATGATGATCGAGCGCGAATACTTGCGCAGTTCCGCCTCTTCATCCCGGGTGAGGTTGCGTCCGGTATAGACAATCACCGGCGGAAACGAGCAGATATCTTCGGTAGACATGCGCTTGAGCAAGTCATTGCCGAGCATGTCCGGAAGCTTCAGATCGATGATCATGCAATCGAACATCGTGCTTCGCAGTAAGTGCAGTGCATCCTGGGCCAAGCCGACCGCGGTGATCTCGATGTCATCGTCGCCAATCAACCGGGAAATACTGTCACGCTGCAAATCGTCGTCTTCAACCAGCAAGACGCGCTTGACCTTCTGGGTCAGTTTGGCTTCCAGACGCGAGAAAACGTCCTTGAGTTCTTCACGGGTGGTCGGTTTGACCGCATAACCGATCGCGCCCATGTGCATCGCCGCTTCGACCCGGTCCTCGACCGAAATCACGTGCACAGGAATGTGCCGGGTTTCGGCGTGTTCCTTCAAACGTTGCAGCACGGTCAAGCCGGAATGGTCCGGCAGGCGCATATCCAGCAGGATGGCATCGGGAATGAACTCCCGGGCCAGGTCGTAACCTTCGTCGGCACCGTGGGCCACCAGGCAGTGGTAGCCCAGTTCATGCGCGAGATCGAAGAGGATGTGCGCAAAGTTCGGCTCGTCCTCCACCACCAGGATGCAACGCGAGGTGAACGGCGCCTTCTGCCGGTCATCATTGAAACGCGGAATATCTTGCGCCACCACCGACGCCACGGTAGCTGGCGCAACATAAGGTGCAATCGCCACCGGCGCGGCACGCATCGGTTCGACCGGTTCTTCTCCGGGCTCAATGTACTGCTGCGGCAAGACCAGGGTGAATACACTGCCCTGCCCCGGCGTGCTGCTCACGCTGATGGAGCCACCGAGCAGGGCCGCCAGGTCGCGGGAGATCGACAGCCCCAGACCGGTTCCGCCGTATCGCCTGTTGGTGGTGCCGTCGGCTTGGCGGAACGCTTCAAAAATGCTTTCGTGCTGATCGGCGGCAATGCCGATGCCGGAATCACGGACGCTGAAGGCTATGCCATTGTTCGGCGCTGCGGCGACGCTCAGGCTCACGCTGCCTTTTTCGGTGAACTTCACCGCGTTGGACAACAGATTCTTGATGACCTGTTCCAGGCGCTGACGGTCGGTGAACATCATCGCGGGCACGCCGTCCTGCAAATCGACATGGAATTGCAGCTGCTTGTCCGTTGCCAACGGCTGGAACATTCCGCGCAGGCCGTCAACCAGACGCGCAACACTGGTGTTCTCCGGGCGAATCTCGAGCTTGCCGGCCTCGACCTTGGAGATATCGAGAATGTCGTTGATCAGGTTGAGCAAATCGTTGCCGGCGGAGTAAATCGACTCGGCGAACTTCACCTGTTCGGCGCTGAGGTTTTCCTGAGGGTTTTCCGCCAGCAACTTGGCCAGAATCAACGAGCTGTTCAATGGCGTGCGCAGTTCGTGGGACATGTTGGCGAGGAATTCGGACTTGTACTTGCTTGAGCGCTGCAACTCTTCGGCGCGCTCTTCGAGCTGGATCTGCGCCTGATTGAGTTCAGTGTTCTTGAGGTCCATGGCGTCGCGTTGTTGGGCCAGCACTTCGGCCTGTTCGGCGAGTTGTTCATTGGTCTGTTCCAGCTCGACCTGTTGCGTCTCGAGATGGGCCTGGGATTCCTTGAGAATCCGCGACTGCTCTTCGAGTTCTTCGTTGGCGGTCTTGAGTTCTTCCTGCTGCACTTGCAACTCTTCGTTGAGTTGCTGGGTTTCGGCCAGCACTTCCTGCAAGCGCTGACGATAGCGCGCAGCCTCGATAGACGTGCCGATGTTGCCGGCAATCAACTCCAGCAATTCGATGTCGCGGTCAACCAAGGGCCGCAGGAAACCCAGTTCGATAACACCGTTGACCCGGTCGTCATCACTGGTCGGCACCACCAGCACACTGCGTGGCAGCCCTTCACCGAGGCCGGAGCTGACCTTGAAGTAGTCGCTCGGAACGTTGTCGAGGCGAATCAACTTGGCCTGATGCGCAACTTGACCAACGATGCCTTCCTCACTGTAGATATGTTGCTCAAGTGCCTCCTGGTCGCGCGAAAAACCGTAAGACGCCACGCGCCGCAGGCCACCGTGTTCTTCGCGCACGTAAATCGCCGCCACGGCGCTGCCCAGGTACTGCGCGCAGAATTGAAGGATGTTGCGCCCCAGCAAATTCAGGGACAGTTGCCCCAATACTTGCTCGGCCAGTTCGGTCTGGCCGTTGCGCAGCCACGCTTGTTGCTCCAGGCGCTGAGCACTGGCTTGCTGCGCAGCCAATGTCGCGGAGTAGCTTTGCGACAGGTTCAACAGATCACGACGGCCGATGTAGGCCAGCAACGCGCTGATGCCCGCGATAAACAGCAGATAAAGGCCAATGCTCCAGACAGTGGTGCGCCGCACCTCTTCATTGCGCGTGGCACGCAGTTGCTGCTCCATGTCGATCACGTCTTCGAACTGCTTGCGTATCTCGTCGGTCAGGCGCTTGCCTTTGCCGGCGCGGACCGCGCTGCGGTAATCGCCGCTCGATCGCTGCAGATCAATCATCGATTGCGCGTAATTGGCCCACTCTTGTTGCAACGACTGCAGGCGATGCAAGCGATCGGTCTGGACCGGATTGTCAGCCGTCAGTTCGAGCAACGTATTGAGCACCACCTCGACCCGAGGCTTAGCCGTTTCATAAGGTTGGAGAAACTTTTCGTCGCCACTGAGCAGAAACCCGCGCATCCCGGTTTCCAGGTCGACCGTCAGCTTGACGGCCTCATTGGCGTTATTGATGACCCGATCGGTGTGCTCGACCCATTGGATCGTCGACAGCAGATAGGTAATCAATGACACGAAGAAAACAGCGCTGATGGCGCCGACACCCAGCGGCAGGCTGATATTGCGGCTCAGGAGTTTGCGGAATCGTTGCTCATCAACCAAAGACGCAGAGGTCATGGGGCAGGCCTTGTCGAACTGTCAGAATTGGGCGAGTTTGCCCCAAAACTGGCACATTGATCCATTTTTCTCACATGTTTTAACGCCAGGTCCTACATTCCCCTGCGCCAGTTGATGGACGCGGGTATCCTTGCCTGACATGTGCGACCAATCTTTTTCCGTCCCTCGGGAACTTGTCGGGAGCCGTCACTTACTCATGCAAGAGACCGGCGCTTTCGCAAGCCGGCAACCGCCAATCATTTTTCAGGAACCCCACTATGTCCACCGCCAATGCGTCCACCATTCTTGTCGTCGAAGACGATGCCATCGTGCGCATGCTGATCGTCGATGTGCTGGAGGAGTTGGAGTTCAAGGTACTTGACGCGGATGGTAGCGAACAGGCGCTGGAGTTCCTCAATGACGAGGACCAGCACATCGACTTGATGATGACCGACGTCGGCCTGCCGGTGATGGATGGTCGGGAACTGGCCATCCAGGCCCGGATGCTGCGCCCGCAATTGCCCATCCTGTTCGCCAGTGGTTATGCGGAGAATATTGACGTGCCCGAAGGCATGTCAGTGATTGGCAAACCGTTTTCGATCGATCAGTTGCGAGACAAGGTCCAGGGAATTCTCGCGCAGTCGAAGTAAGCTGGTTTGGATGAACAACAATTGCTGGTGATCCGCATTCGATTCAGGTGACCTGGAAGGTTACGTACACTCTCACCTGTTTTTCCCTGGTATCGCCTTATTCTCGTTTGTAGCCTGGAACAATCGCCCATGAATCAACCTCGCCAAACCAAAGTCCTGGTCATCGGCTACGTCTGGCCCGAGCCCCGTTCTTCGGCGGCCGGTGGGCACATGATGCAAATTCTCGAGACCTTCTTGCAGCAAGGTTGGGACATCACCTTCAGCAGCCCTGCCGGTTATGGTGAGCAGCGCGCTGACCTGACGTCGCTGGGCATTCGCGAAGTGCCGATAGAATTGAATAACAGCAGCTTCGACACATTCATCCGCGAACTCGCGCCGGATGTGGTGCTGTTCGACCGTTTCATGATGGAAGAACAGTTCGGCTGGCGCGTGGAAAAACACTGTCCCGACGCCGTTCGCGTGCTGGAGACGTCGGACCTGCAGAGCTTGCGTGATGCCCGGCAGCAACGTCTCAAACAGCGTTTGAAGGCCAGTGACGACGCGAATGACTTCAGTGAACTGTTTGCGCCCAGCCTGCGTGAAGAGTTTGAGTTCATGGCCGATAACGATCTGGCCAAGCGTGAGATTGCCGCGATCTATCGTTGCGACTTGAACCTGATGATTTCCGAAGTGGAAATCCAATTGCTGATCGAACAGTTCAAATTGCCCGCTACCCTCTTGCATTGGTGCCCGCTGATGGTCGATCTGCCGAGTGTGGCGCCGGCCGCATTTGAAGACAGGGCGCACTTTCTCAGCATTGGTAACTTCCGGCACGCGCCCAATTGGGATGCGGTGTTGTGGATGAAAACCACGATCTGGCCGCTGATTCGCGAGCAACTGCCCGCGGCGCAACTGCACATCTATGGCTCATACACGCCACCCAAGGCAACAGCACTGCATAACCCGGCCCAGGGATTTCATGTCATGAACTGGGCAGAAGATGCCTTGCAAGTCATGTCGGCGGCTCGAGTGTGCCTGGCACCGCTGCGTTTCGGTGCCGGCATAAAGGGCAAGATTGTTGATGCGATGCTCTGCGGCACCCCCAACGTCGCGACGCCCGTAGGGGCGGAGGCGATGCATGGCGACGAAGCCTGGCCCGGCGCTGTCGCTTGCACCGCTCGCGAGATTGCCGATCAGGCTGTGCAACTGTACACCGACAAGCCTCGCTGGCTTGAAGCACAGGCGCATGGCCAGACCTTGCTCGCCAACCGCTACCGGCAATCCTTGCATGGCCCGGCGTTGATTCAGCGACTGATGGAATGTCGACAGAATCTGGCGAACATTCGACGGGATAATTTCACCGGCAGCATGTTGCGCCATCACCACCACAAAAGTACCCAGTACATGGCGCAATGGATTGAGGCAAAGAACCGGAATACGATCGACGCCATGTAACCAAAACACAAAAGCGCCCTGCCATGACCCGAATCGCCAGAGTCACCGACCCTTCCTACGAATTGATGGACGACCACAACGGCTTGTCCATCATCTATCGTCAGCACGGTTTTCCTTGTCCGTTGGTGCGCTGGCATTTCCACAAGGAATACGAACTGCACCTGATCGTCGCCAGTTCCGGCAAAGTATTCATCGGCGATTACATTGGCAATTTTTATCCCGAAACCCTGTTTCTGACTGGCCCTAACCTGCCCCATAACTGGATCAGCCAGGTCGCCGAAGACGAAGTCGTGCCCAAGCGCGACATGCTGGTCAACTTCACTGACGAGTTGTTCGACAGTGGCTATCAGGTCTTCGCCGAACTCAAGACCCTCGCGCCACTGCTGGAGCGCGCCAAGTACGGCATCGAGTTTCGTGGCAAGCAGACGATTGGCCGAGCGATGGACCTGATGCAACGCATCGCCGATAGCACCGGCGTGACCCGGCTCGGGCACTTTTTCATCCTGCTGGAATTGCTGGCCGCTACTGACGACTATCAGTTGCTGTCCGGCGCAACCACGCCGCAACTGGCCGACGAACACAATATTGATCGCACCAACCGTGCAGTGGATTACATTTTTGCCCATTACGCCCGGGACTTGACGCTGGAAGAAGTGGCCGAGCATCTGGGCATGAAGCCGACCTATTTCAGCCGGGTATTCAAGCAGGCCACCGGGCGCAACTTCATCGAGTTCGTCAATCGCCTGCGTATCAGCAAGTCCTGCGAGTTGTTGGCCGATGGTGATAAAGCGGTGACCGACGTTTGCTTCGAGTCGGGCTTCAACAACATTTCCAACTTCAACCGACGCTTCCAGCAGCTCAAGGGCATGACGCCTTCGCATTACCGGCGGTTGGTGGTGCAGCGGTTGACCGAACAAAACCTCGGTTAAATACCGCGCAAGCTTTTGTAGGAGCAAGGCTTGCCCGCGATAGCGACCTCAAATACGCCATCGCGGGCAAGCCTTGCTCCTACAGGATGTTTGGCGACCTTGGGGTAGCGAAGACCTGTACGGATTCAATACCCCTGCCTCGCTGGAACCCCCTTCCCTGCGTCTACATCGCCAAACAGCAGTGCAAAAAAGTATCGATCCCAGTGCGATGGATGATTTGTCTCGCCCGCCATTGAAGGCTGTAATCAGCACAGATTCTTCCAGCCTTCGGAAGACACAAAAACAATAACTGTCCTTCTGTTGCCCTTCGGGTGCAGAAAAGGAGTGCTCGATGCAACCTTCAGTCAAAGCTCTGCTTGCCCTCACCTGCATGACCCTCAGCAGCGTCACCCTCGGCGCCCAGACCCTGACCATCGCCACCGTCAATAACAGCGACATGATCCGCATGCAGAAACTCTCGAAGACCTTCGAGGCCGAGCATCCAGAGATCAAGCTCAATTGGGTGGTGCTGGAAGAAAACGTTCTGCGCCAGCGTCTGACCACCGACATCGCCACCCAGGGCGGGCAGTTTGACGTGCTGACCATCGGCATGTACGAAGCGGCACTTTGGGGAGCCAAAGGCTGGCTGGAGCCGATGAAGGACCTGCCGGCCAGTTATGACCTCGACGACGTGTTCCCGTCGGTGCGTGAAGGCCTTTCGGTGAAAGGCTCGTTGTACGCCCTGCCGTTCTACGCCGAAAGCTCGATCACCTATTACCGCACCGACCTGTTCAAGGACGCCGGTCTGACCATGCCCGAGCGCCCGACCTGGACCCAGATCAGCGAATTCGCCGGCAAACTCACCAACAAGGACAAGGAACAGTACGGCATCTGCTTGCGCGGCAAGGCCGGTTGGGGCGAGAACATGGCGTTGATCACCACCGTGGCCAATGCCTACGGCGCCCGCTGGTTCGATGAAAAGTGGCAACCGGAATTCAACGGCCCCGAATGGAAAAACGCGCTGAACTTCTATGTCGATACCATGAAAAAATTCGGTCCGCCGGGCGCATCGAGCAACGGTTTCAATGAAAACCTCGCGTTGTTCAACAGCGGTAAATGCGCGATCTGGGTCGACGCCAGCGTTGCCGGTTCGTTCGTCACCGACAAGACCCAGAGCAAGGTCAGCGATCACGTCGGCTTCACCTACGCGCCCCATGAAGTCACCGACAAAGGCTCGGCCTGGTTGTATTCCTGGGCGCTGGCGATCCCGACCAGTTCCAAGGCCAAAGACGCGGCAAAAACCTTCAGCACCTGGGCCACTTCCAAGGAATACGGGGCACTGGTGGCCGAGAAAGACGGCATCGCCAACGTGCCGCCAGGCACTCGGGCCTCGACCTACAGCGAGGCCTACATGAGCGCCGCGCCATTCGCCAAGGTCACACTCGAATCGCTCAAGGCAGCAGATCCGAGCAAGCCGAGCGCCAAACCGGTGCCGTACATCGGCATTCAATTGGTGACCATTCCCGAGTTCCAGGGCATTGGCACCCAGGTCGGCAAATCCTTCTCTGCGGCGCTGATCGGCCAGACCACAGTCGACCAGGCCCTGGCCGCCGCCCAGCAAACCACTGAACGAGAGATGAAGCGCGCCGGTTACCCCAAGTAACCCGTAAACATCCATTTTTGTGGCGAGGGAGCTTGCTCCCGCTGGGCTGCGAAGCGGCCCCTGCGATCTAACAGTCGCAACGTGCGAACCGGTTTTACGACGGCTTCGCCGCCGAGCGGGAGCAAGCTCCCTCGCCACAGAGAACTCGTCGGACAACGAGCAAGTGATCACCATGAATACTTCAACTGCCAAAGCTCACATGGAAATGCCCCAACCGGTACGCAAGAGCCGGTTGGTCAACCCCGGCTGGTTTCTCGTCAGCCCTTCGGTAGCGTTGCTGCTGTTATGGATGATCGTGCCGTTGGGAATGACCGTCTACTTCTCGACGATTCGTTATAACTTGCTCAATCCCGGCGAGAACGAGTTCATCGGGCTGGAAAACTTCACCTATTTCCTTACCGATTCGGGGTTCCTGCCCGGTGCCAGCAACACCCTGTTGCTGGTGGGCAGTGTTCTGCTGATCAGCGTGGTGTTCGGCGTGTTGATCAGTGCACTGCTGGAGGCCAGCGAGTTTTTCGGTCGCGGCATCGTGCGGGTGTTGCTGATCTCACCGTTCTTCATCATGCCCACGGTTGGCGCGCTGATCTGGAAGAACCTGATTTTCCATCCGGTGTCGGGGATCCTCGCCTACGTCTGGAAGCTGTTCGGCGCGCAACCGGTGGACTGGCTGGCGCACTACCCGCTGCTGTCGATCATTATCATCGTCTCGTGGCAATGGCTGCCGTTCGCGATCCTGATCCTGATGACCGCCATGCAGTCCCTCGATCAGGAACAAAAAGAAGCCGCGCGCCTGGACGGTGCCGGGCCACTGGCGATTTTCTGGCACCTGACCCTGCCGCACCTGGCGCGGCCGATTGCGGTGGTGGTGATGATCGAAACCATCTTTCTGCTCTCGGTGTTCGCCGAAATCTTCACCACCACCAACGGCGGCCCCGGCTACGCCTCGACCAACCTCGCCTACCTGATCTACAACCAGGCGCTGGTTCAGTTCGACGTCGGCATGGCATCTGCCGGCGGCTTGATTGCGGTGGTGATTGCCAACATCGCGGCCATCGTCCTGGTGCGGATGATCGGCAAAAACCTGACCGACAAAGCCTGAGGCCCGCGCCATGACCCTACAACAATCCCGCCGCCTGCAAAGCCTGCTGCTCGGCACCCTGGCCTGGGCCATCGCGATCCTGATTTTCTTCCCGATCTTCTGGATGGTGCTGACCAGTTTCAAAACCGAAATCGACGCGTTCGCCACGCCGCCGCAGTTCATCTTCGCACCGACCCTGGAGAACTATCTGCACATCAACGAGCGCAGCGATTACTTCAGTTTCGCCTGGAACTCGGTGGTGATTTCCTTCTGCGCCACGGCCCTGTGCCTGCTGATCGCGGTGCCGGCCGCTTACTCGATGGCCTTCTACGAAACCCAGCGCACCAAGGGCACGCTGCTGTGGATGCTCTCGACCAAAATGCTGCCGCCGGTGGGTGTGCTGATGCCGATCTACCTGCTGGCCAAGAGTTTCGGCCTGCTCGACACGCGCATCGCGCTGATCGTGATCTACACCCTGATCAACCTGCCGATCGTGGTCTGGATGATTTACACCTACTTCAAGGACATCCCCAAGGACATCCTCGAAGCCGCCCGCCTCGATGGCGCCACGCTGTGGCAGGAAATGGTCCGCGTGCTGCTGCCGATCGCCAAGGGTGGCCTGGCCTCCACGGTTTTGCTGTCGCTTATCCTGTGCTGGAACGAAGCCTTCTGGTCGCTGAACCTGACCTCATCGAAAGCGGCGCCGCTGACCGCCTTGATCGCTTCGTATTCCAGCCCCGAAGGGTTGTTCTGGGCCAAGTTGTCGGCGGTCTCGACCCTGGCCTGCGCGCCGATCCTGATCTTCGGCTGGATCAGCCAGAAGCAATTAGTGCGCGGCCTGTCGTTTGGCGCCGTGAAATAAACGGTTCGCCCCTTGTAGGAGCCAGGCTTGCCGGCGAAGGCGCCCGTCAAATTGCCTTCGCCGGCAAGCCTGGCTCCTACGAAAAGCCGTCCGGTTTAAATGAATAAAAACATGCGGAGGCCCATCACCATGGCCAACCTGAAAATCAAGAATCTGCAAAAAGGCTTTGAAGGCTTTTCCATCATCAAGGGCATTGACCTTGAAGTGAACGACAAGGAATTCGTGGTCTTCGTCGGCCC
>NZ_RCNW01000478.1:0-2639 GCF_004307605.1 Pseudomonas sp. Sample_24 | reverse complement strand
TCGTCGGCGTCGAGGAAGACTTGCAGGCGGGTTAGTTGCTCAGCGAAGGACATTAAAGGACTACCTTGGGGAATGTTCGATGCGGGAATTCTAGGCCTTCTTGCGCGCTTGAGCCAGCCGCGCAGCATATTTGCACCACCTTCCCCAGCGGTGCCCTTTGCCGGACGGTGCTCGGGTATACTCGCGCGTTTTGTGATGCCCTGCTGGCTTCACGGCTGAAATGTGAAGCGTCATGCAACGCGCACTTACGATTTGTCTGTGCAGCGTCGCGGGTTCTGAACCAGCCTTGCAGGGATGTTTCGGTGATTTTTGGAGTTTCTATGCTCGATCAGGCTCAACGCGTCCTCAAGGACATCTTCGGTTACGACAGTTTCCGTGGCCGTCAGGGTGCAATCATTGAGCGCGTAGCCAGTGGCGGTGATGCCCTGGTGCTGATGCCTACCGGTGGCGGTAAATCCTTGTGCTTTCAGGTTCCGGCGCTGCTGCGCGAAGGCCTGGCGGTGGTGGTGTCGCCGCTGATTGCGTTGATGGACGATCAAGTGGCGACCCTCGAAGAGCTCGGTGTGGCCGCCGCAGCGCTCAACTCCACCCTCAGCGCCGAACAACAGCGCGACCTGGCGGCACGGATCAAGCGCGGTGAAGTGAAAATGCTTTACCTCGCCCCGGAGCGGCTGGTTCAACCGCGCATGCTGAACTTCCTGCAGGGGCTGAACATCGCCCTGTTCGCCATTGACGAAGCGCATTGCGTGTCGCAATGGGGGCATGATTTCCGTCCGGAATACCTGCAACTGGGGCAGTTGGCGGAAATGTTCCCCGACGTGCCGCGCATCGCCCTGACTGCCACCGCCGACAAGCGCACCCGGGAAGAAATCGTCACCCGCCTGCACTTGCAAAATGCCGAACGCTTTCTGTCGAGTTTCGACCGCCCGAACATTTTTTATCGCATCGTGCCCAAGGAACAGCCGCGCAAGCAGTTGCTGGCGTTCCTCGCCGAGCGACGCAGCGATGCAGGCATCGTTTACTGCCTGTCACGGAAAAAAGTCGAAGAAGTGGCCGCGTTCCTCAGCGAACAGGGTTTTCCTGCGCTGCCTTACCACGCCGGCCTGCCCAACGATCTGCGCGCCTATCACCAGAAACGCTTCCTCAACGAGGAAGGCCTGATCATGGTCGCCACCGTGGCGTTCGGCATGGGCATCGACAAGCCCAACGTGCGGTTCGTCGCGCACCTGGACTTGCCGAAATCCCTTGAAGCCTACTATCAGGAAACCGGCCGCGGCGGCCGTGACGGCTTGCCGGCCGATGCCTGGATGGCCTACGGCCTGCAAGACGTAGTGATGCTCAAGCAGATGTTGCAGAACTCCGAGGGCGACGAACGCCACAAGCGTCTGGAGCAGCACAAGCTCGATGCCATGCTGTCGCTGTGCGAAGAAACCCGGTGCCGCCGCCAGACCTTGTTGGCCTACTTCGATGAAGACATGCCCGAGCCATGCGGCCATTGCGACAACTGCGTCGACGGCGTGCAGACCTGGGATGCCACCGAGCCGGCGCGTCAGGCGCTCTCGGCGATCTACCGCACCGGCCAGCGGTATGGCGTCGGGCATCTGGTGGATGTCCTGCTCGGCAAGGACAACGAAAAGGTCCGCAGCTTCGGCCACCAGCACCTGTCGGTGTTCGGTGTCGGCAAGGCGCGGGCCGAAGGCGAGTGGCGCTCGCTGTTCCGTCAGTTGGTGGCTCGAGGTCTGGCCGATGTCGACCACGAAGGCTACGGCGGACTGCGCCTGAGTGACACCTGCCGGCCGTTGCTCAAAGGTGAAGTGACCCTGGAACTGCGCCGCGACCTGAAGGCGCAGACCACCGTCAAAAGCAGCAAGAGCCAGGCGAGCCAATTGGTGCGCGGCGAAGAGCGCGAGCAGTGGGAAGCCTTGCGTGCCCTGCGGCGTAAACTCGCCGAGGAACATGGCGTGCCGCCGTACGTTATCTTCCCCGACTCGACCTTGTTGGAAATGCTGCGCAGCCAGCCAACCTCGCTGGCGCAGATGGCCACGGTCAGCGGCGTCGGTGCGCGCAAGCTGGAACGTTACGGCGAGGCCTTCCTCGAAGTGCTCGGCGGCCAGGCCGAGGCGCCGAAGGAGGTGGCCGATGTACGCCATGAGCTGATCACGTTGGCCCGCGCGGGCATGACCCCCGTGCAGATCGCGGGGCAACTGCAGTGCTCGGAAAAGAACGTCTACACCATGCTCGCCGAGGCGATTGGCAAACAGCAGTTGTCGCTGGAACAGGCGCTGGATCTTCCCGAAGACTTGATGGGCGAAGTTCAGGACGCTTTCCTCGACGGTGAAGGTGAGTTGCCACCCGTGTCGCAGATTTCTGAATTGTTCGCAGGCCGAGTACCCGAAGGAGTGTTGTATTGCGTTCGTGCCGCGTTGCAGTCGGAATTTGAGATTTGAGACATTGGTTTACTGATGTAACGATTCAGTACAGAACAAGCCTTGCCTCCAGCCAAGGCTCATGCTTAGCTGACTAATAATTAGTTTTTCTCTATTTCAGTCTAATCATGAGTGTTTTATGTCGTTAACCGATCAACACCGCTTTGGCATGCAACTGGCCCAGATGTCTCGCGGCTGGCGTGCCGAACTGGA
>NZ_RCNW01000221.1:0-2643 GCF_004307605.1 Pseudomonas sp. Sample_24 | reverse complement strand
CGAAGGAGCCCCAGAATGTCCGTTCCACAAACGATGTTTCAACTCAGCGGCCGCGGTTATGCCGCCGCCAAACTGAGTCATGCGACCCTGATCATCATCGATGCCCAGAAAGAATACCTCAGCGGTCCTTTGGCCCTGAGCGGCATGGATGCGGCTGTCGCGAACATCAAAAAACTGGTGACTGCCGCCCGTGCGGCCGGTCGTCCGATCGTGCATGTCAGCCATCTCGGCACCGTTGGAGGGTTGTTTGATCCACGCGGCGAGCGCGGCCAGTTCATTCCTGGGCTGGAGCCACTTGACGGTGAAATCAAGATCGAAAAAATCCTGCCGAGTGCTTTTCATGGCACGGATCTGAAAAAACGCCTGGAAGACCTGGGTTCGGTAGATCTGGTGGTTTGCGGCTTCATGAGCCATTCCAGCGTCAGCACTACGGTGCGCGCAGCAAAAAACCTGGGGTTCCGTTGCACACTGGTGGAAGATGCTTGCGCCACCCGCGATCTGCCCTACAAAGGCGGCGTCCTGAGCGCCGAGCATGTTCAGCAGACCGAAATGGCGATCATGGCGGACAACTTTGCCGCCGTCGCCCAGACCAACGACCTGGTCTGAGCAGTGTTTACATGAGCGGCCTGCACCGCCGCTCATCCGCAAAAGCCTCTCATTAGCCGTAATTGTCTTAGCCTCAGGAACATCCCGGTCAACTCCCGGTCGAAGGGCCGATACCCATTGAGGAAGGTCGGAATGAAGTTATCCGATGGTTTTGACGCTCGCCGCTTACGGCCCAAAGGCCAAAGTAACTGGCGTTTTCGAATCGGCGCGGCGTTCGCTGCGCTGCTGGCGACGAGTGGTGTGTTGCTCGCCATGGCCGGCATCGCCAGCCTGTTGGGCCACGCCCCGGCCCTGGGTGAGATGAATACCAACCGGGTCGGTGCGGCAGTGATTCTGCTGATTGGCCTGTTCGTGCTGTACCTCGGCGTGTGGCTGTGGCGCCGCTGCCGTCGCCGCTCGCGACAGTCGCGGGAGCTGAACATGTCGCCGCACCTGATGAAAAAACACGACTGAGACCAAGTTCGCGGACCAAGGTCGCGAACCAAGGTCGCCACCGAATGCCGCGCACTTTGATGCGCGCTCATTCGCCTGGAGTTGGGTAAACTGGCCGCCCTTCGCGGAGGCTGACATGCAAGACGACGATTTTTCCCTGTTCAAAAGCGCTATCCAAGGCGTCAAGCCGATCAAGCACGATCGCGCTGAAACCGGCAAACCCAAAGCTGACCGAGCACAGATTGCCAAGCTGCGTCAGGCCGCCACCGTGCGCACGGATGCCACCACCGTCGACGGCCTGTCCGATCAGTTCGTCATCGACGTCGGCCCGGAAGACGAGCTGATGTGGGCGCGTGACGGTGTTCAGGAAAGCCAGATGCGCAAGCTCAAGACCGGACAGATTCCGTTCGAAGGCAGCCTCGACCTCCACGGCATGAACGTGGAAAAAGCCCGGGAAACCCTCTGGGCTTTCCTGGCAGAAGCGACCAAATTCGAAATCCGCTGCGTGCGCGTCACTCACGGCAAGGCCGTGCGCCTGGACGGCAAGCGGCCGATGATCAAAAGTCACGTCAACACCTGGCTGCGCCAGCATCCGCAGGTACTTGGCTTCACCTCTTGCCAGGCGAAACACGGCGGTGCCGGAGCGGTTTATGTGATGCTCAAACGCACGATGATGGAAGGTCGCGACGAGTAAACCTGATGCGTCACGCTTGCAGCGTCGTGTCCGCCACCGTACCCTTGCCCTTTGCGTAAAATCCCACAGGTAGTTTCATGTCCCTGGAACAGAATTACACCGCGATTCTCGGCCAATTGGGCG
The DNA here is from genome assembly GCF_004307605.1 of Pseudomonas sp. Sample_24. NCBI lineage: Bacteria > Pseudomonadati > Pseudomonadota > Gammaproteobacteria > Pseudomonadales > Pseudomonadaceae > Pseudomonas > Pseudomonas sp. Sample_24. The sequence continues at coordinate 788 of NZ_RCNW01000221.1, read as the reverse complement.
AGGACGTGTCCCGCGAAGGCCTGCTCGACACGCCAAAACGTGCCGCCAAAGCCATGCAGTACCTCTGCCGCGGTTATGAACAGACGCTCGAAGAAGTCACCAATGGTGCCTTGTTCAGCTCCGACAATAGCGAAATGGTGCTGGTCAAGGACATCGAGCTGTACTCGTTGTGCGAGCACCATTTGCTGCCGTTCATCGGCAAGGCGCATGTCGCCTACATCCCGAGCGGCAAGGTGTTGGGGCTTTCGAAAGTCGCGCGCATCGTCGATATGTACGCTCGCCGCCTGCAGATCCAGGAAAACCTCAGCCGCCAGATCGCCGACGCGGTCCAGCAGGTCACCGGCGCCCTGGGCGTTGCAGTGGTGATCGAGGCCAAGCACATGTGCATGATGATGCGTGGTGTGGAAAAGCAGAACTCGACGATGATCACCTCGGTGATGCTCGGGGAGTTCCGCGAGAACGCCGCCACCCGCAGCGAATTCCTCAGCCTCATCAAGTAATTCGCAACACAAGGAAAACCGGCATTCATCGCCGGTTTTTTTTCGCCTGTGAAAAATCAGGTAAGCTGCGCGCCTTTCTTCATTTGCCCCGTGAGGCTTTCAACGTGTTCGTAAAAGCGCTTCGTGTCGGCCTTGGCCAACTGATCATCTTCATCGACTTCATCACCCGCCCAAGCAAAAAGAAGCGCCCCGCCGCTGCTCAGGCGCAGGTCGAATCCGCCGCCAAGGGCCTGACCCTGTATCAATTCCACGCCTGCCCGTTCTGCGTGAAAACCCGCCGCACCTTGC
>NZ_RCNW01000532.1:0-2648 GCF_004307605.1 Pseudomonas sp. Sample_24 | reverse complement strand
ACAAGGAAGACTTCCAGGCTGTCGACATCACCAGCATCGTCAAGCCAGTGACCAAATGGGCAACCACCGTTCTCGAACCGGGCCAGGTGCCCTACGCGTTCCAGAAAGCCTTTTATGAAATGCGCTCCGGCCGCCCTGGTCCTGTGCTGATCGACCTGCCGTTCGACGTGCAGATGGCTGAAATCGAATTCGACATCGACGCTTACCAGCCACTGCCGCTGGCCAAGCCAACCGCCAGTCGCGTCCAGGTCGAGAAGGCTCTGGCCTTGCTGGATCAGGCCGAACGCCCATTGCTGGTAGCCGGTGGCGGGATCATCAATGCCGACGCCAGTGACCTGCTGGTGGAATTCGCCGAGCTGACCGGTATCCCGGTCATCCCGACCTTGATGGGCTGGGGTACGATCCCGGACGATCACCCACTGATGGTCGGCATGGTCGGCCTTCAAACCTCGCACCGTTACGGAAACGCAACGATGCTGAAATCCGACGTAGTCCTGGGCATTGGTAACCGCTGGGCCAACCGTCATACCGGTTCGGTCGATGTCTATACCGAAGGCCGCAAGTTCATTCACGTCGACATCGAAGGCACGCAGATCGGCCGCGTGTTCACCCCGGACCTGGGCATCGTTTCCGACGCTGCCGCCGCGCTGACCGTGTTCATCGAAGTCGCTCGCGAATGGCAAGCCGCCGGCAAACTGAAGAACCGCAGTGCCTGGCTGCAGGATTGCCAGCAGCGCAAGGCCAGCCTGCAACGCAAGACTCACTTCGACAACGTGCCGGTCAAGCCGCAGCGCGTTTACGAAGAGATGAACCAGGTGTTCGGCAAAGACACTTGCTACGTCAGCACCATCGGTCTGTCGCAGATTGCCGGCGCGCAGTTCCTGCACGTCTACAAACCGCGTCACTGGATCAACTGCGGTCAGGCCGGCCCGCTCGGCTGGACCATTCCGGCAGCGCTGGGTGTGGTCAAGGCTGATCCGAACCGTAAAGTCGTGGCCCTGTCGGGGGACTATGACTTCCAGTTCATGATCGAAGAATTGGCAGTGGGCGCGCAGTTCAAGCTGCCGTACATTCATGTTGTGGTAAACAACTCGTACCTGGGTCTGATTCGTCAGGCACAGCGCGGTTTCGACATGGATTACTGCGTGCAGCTGTCCTTCGATAACCTCAACGCGCCGGAACTCAACGGTTACGGTGTCGACCACGTCGCGGTTGCCGAAGGCCTCGGTTGCAAGGCACTGCGTGTGTTCGAACCGGCTCAGATCCAGCCTGCCCTGCGCAAGGCTCAGGAACTGATCGAAGAGTTCAAGGTGCCCGTCATCGTTGAGATTATTCTGGAACGCGTGACCAACATTTCCATGGGCACCGAGATCAACGCCGTCAACGAATTCGAAGACCTGGCGCTGGTCGGCAACGATGCGCCAACGGCGATTTCGTTGCTTGATTAACTGCTGACCGCTCTGAATGATCGTTCCCACGCTCTGCGTGGGAATGCAGCCCGGGACGCTCTGCGTCCCAAAGCGGACGCAGAGCGTCCATTGAGGCATTCCCACGCAGAGCGTGGGAACGAGAACCTAAAACGGGAGACCACCATGCCGCGTTTCGCAGCCAACCTGTCCATGCTGTTCACCGAACAGGATTTCCTTGCCCGTTTCGACGCCGCCGCCAAGGCCGGTTTCAGTGGTGTCGAATACCTGTTCCCGTACGACTTCAGCTCGGCCGAAATCAAGGCCAGGCTCGACGCCAACGGTCTGACCCAAGTGCTGTTCAACCTGCCGGCCGGTGACTGGGCCAAGGGCGAGCGCGGTATCGCCTGCCTGCCCGACCGCGTTGAAGAGTTCCGCGCCGGGGTCGACCTGGCCATCGCTTACGCGCAGGTGCTGGGCAACACCCAGGTCAACTGCCTGGCCGGCATTCGTCCGCAAGGCGTGGACGATGCCACTGTAGAGAAGACCTTCGTCGCCAACCTCAAGTACGCCGCCGACAAGCTGCAAGCGGTGGGCATCAAACTGGTGATGGAAGCGATCAACACCCGCGACATCCCGGGCTTCTACCTGAACAACACCGCGCAAGCCCTGTCGATTCGCGAGCAGGTCGGCAGCGCCAACCTGTTCCTGCAATACGACATCTACCACATGCAAATCATGGAAGGCGACTTGGCCCGCACCCTGCAATCGCATCTGGGCGAGATCAACCATGTACAGCTCGCGGACAACCCGGGGCGCAACGAACCAGGCACCGGTGAGATCAACTACCGCTTCCTGTTCGAACACCTGGACCGCATCGGTTACCAGGGTTGGGTCGGCTGCGAATACAAGCCGCTGACCACCACTGAAGCCGGCCTCGGCTGGTTGAAAACCCATAACGCGATCTGAGTTTAAACCGGGCCTCTGTGGCGAGGGAGCTTGCTCCCGCTGGGGTGCGAAGCGCCCCCAACAGCCATTCACTATGGTGATTCGGGCAGAACCGGTTCTCAGGATCTACGACTGCTTCGCAGCCGAGCGGGAGCAAGCTCCCTCGCCACAAAGTGTGTTCGGCACATTATTTGGCTACACAAAAACAAGAGGATTTTTTCATGGCTAAAATCGGATTTATCGGCACCGGCATCATGGGCCACCCAATGGCGGCGAACCTGCAGAAAGCCGGTC
>NZ_RCNW01000158.1:0-20907 GCF_004307605.1 Pseudomonas sp. Sample_24 | reverse complement strand
CGATCGCCGAGCGCATCCACACCTCCAAGCGCATGATCTATTACTACTTCGGCAGTAAGGAACAGCTCTACGTCGAAGTGCTGGAAAAGCTCTACGGCGATATCCGCAACACCGAAAACCGCCTGCACCTGACTGAGCTGGCGCCGGTAGAGGCGATTCGACGCCTGGTGGAATTCACCTTCGATCACCATGATCACAACGTCGATTTCGTGCGCATTGTCAGTATCGAGAACATTCACAACGCCGAGTATGTGAAGCGCTCCGATGCCATCAAGGCGATGAACAACACCATCCTCGATTCACTGGGCGAGATTCTGCGTCGCGGCGCCGAGCAAGGGCTGTTCCGCACGGGGCTTGATCCGTTGGATGTGCATTTGCTGATCAGTTCGTTCTGCTTCTATCGCGTGTCGAACCGTCATACCTTTGGCGAGATCTTTCAGATAGACCTGCCGGATGAACGCATCAAGCAGCGCCATCGCGAGATGATCTGCGAGTCGGTCCTGCGGTATCTGCAGGCCTGATGCGGGCGAGGGGGCTAACCCCCTCGCCAGATCCGATCAACCATTCATGCTCTGAAAATGCGCCAGCATTCGCTGCGCATCCGGCACCACGCCGCTGAACAACTCAAATGCCTTCACCGCCTGGAACACTGCCATGTTGCCGCCATCGAGTGTCCGGCAACCCAGCGCGCGGGCGTTGCGCAGCAGTTCGGTTTCCAATGGGAAATACACAATTTCCGCCACCCACAATTCAGCACGCAGCAACTCCACCGGCACCGGCATCCCCGGCAGCTTTTTCATGCCCATCGGCGTGGTATTCACCAGGCCGTTGGCCTCGCCCAGAGCCAGCGCCAGGTCATGACCGGCCACTGCGCGACCGCTGCCAAAATGTTGATTGAGATTGTCAGCCAGGCTCTGGGCGCGGCTGATTTCCACATCGAAAATACTCAGCTGTTGTACGCCTTCACTCAATAGCGCGTGGGCCACCGCCGCACCCGCACCACCGGCGCCCATCTGCACCACGCGCTCGACGGCTACACCTTGCAAGCCTCGGCGAAATCCCTCGGCAAAACCCAGGCAATCGGTGTTGTGGCCGATGCGTTTGCCATCCTTGAGCACCACAGTGTTTACCGCGCCGATGCCGCGGGCTTCCGGCGACAATTCGTCGAGCAGCGGGATGATTGCCTGCTTGCACGGGAACGTAATATTCAGCCCGGTGAAATTCATCCGTTCAGCGGCCAGCAACAGGTCGGGCAGGGCATTGCTGTCGAGTTGCAACTGATCGAGGTCGATCAGGCGATAGAGATAACGCAAGCCTTGGGCATCGCCTTCATGCTCGTGCAATGTCGGGGTGCGCGAAGCCTGGATGCCGGCGCCGATCAGTCCGGCCAATACCGCTTTGTTCTGGCTCACGATGCTCACCCTTTCAAACGTTGGCTGAAGTGTTCAAGCGCCAGGCGATAGCCATGGCTGCCAAAACCCGCCATCACTGCCGTGGCAATGGCTGACACAAAGGAATGGTGGCGGAAGGCTTCACGGGCGTGGACGTTGGACAGGTGGACTTCAATCACCGGCAATTCGCTGGCGACCAACGCGTCGCGAATCGCTACCGACGTGTGAGTCCAGGCAGCCGGGTTGATCACGATCCCGGCGCAGCGGCCGCGGGCGGCGTGAATCCAGTCGAGCAATTCGCCTTCATGGTTGGTCTGGCGAAACTCCACCTTCAGGCCGAACTCTTCGCCGGCACGGCCGCACAAAGCAGAAATATCAGCCAGGGTTTCGTGGCCGTAGGTGGCCGGTTCGCGAGTGCCGAGCAGGTTCAGATTCGGGCCGTTGAGCACCAGAATGATGGGGGCCATCAAAATATCTCCACTTATTATTTTTGGCTTTGGCCGTAGGTTTCGACCTGTGGAGATAAATTGTACTAGATGGTTAATTCGGTCAATTGAAGCGACAGCTCCCTGGCTTAATGTGTGCGGTGATCGGACGCTTTCGCGATCAGCGGGGCAAATGCTCTACCAGAAAGTCGATAAACGCCCGTAACCGCAGTGGCACATGTCGGCTTTGCGGATACAGCAACGTAAACGGTCGCGAGCGTCCTCCGTATGGCTTGAGCACTTCTACCAAGGAGCCTTCGGCCAATTCTTTTTCGACGATGAAGCGATAGGTCTGGAACAGACCGGCGCCATGTTTTGCCAGGGTCACGCCGCCCAGTACATCATCGGAGCAAACGAAATTGCCCTCCGCCAGAATCTCGCGTTGATCACCGTTGTCATTGAACAGCCAGGCAATGCGCCGACCACTGCTGGGCAGTTCGTATTGGATGCATTCGTGCTGCTGCAAATCGTCGAGGGTTTGGGGCGTGCCGGCGTGCTTGAGGTACTCGGGGCTGGCAATCATCACCAGCTCGGCGTCCTCTAACGGCCGGGCGATCAAACCGGAATCCGGAATCGCCCGCACTCGAATGGCCAGGTCGTAGCCCTCGCCAACGAAGTCGATATTGCGATTGCTGATGTGCGACTCGACCTTCACCGCCGGAAAACGCGCACGAAAGGCCGGCATCAGCGGCAGGATCCGATGGTGGGCGTAAGTGGTCGGGATGCTGATACGCAGCGTGCCGGACGGCACTTGCTGTTGGCCCATGACTTCGCGCTGGGCTTCTACCAACTGGGCCAGTGCCTGTCGGCATTCCTCGTAGTAGCGTCGGCCGCTGTCGGTCAGTTTGACGCTGCGGGTGGTGCGCGCAAACAGTCGCACGGCCAGACGCTCTTCCATGCGCGACACCGAGCGGCTCACCGCAGCCGGCGTGACGCCCGCCACCAGCGCCGCAGCCGTGAAGCTGCCGGCCTCGGCGGCCAGACAAAACAGCTCGATGCTGCCCAACTGTAGATCGTCGAATTGTCGCTGCATGATTGGTTACACCGGGGATCAGATAAAGTATTTTGCAAACTGTTTAGCAGGCTCGATTGTACAAATAAAGTGATAAGCCTTCGTTAATCAACGATCAGGAGCAGCGCCATGCCTTTCGTCAGCGTGCGTATCACCCGTGAGGGCGTTACCTCGGAGCAAAAAGCCCAGGTTATCGCGGAAATCACCGAAACCCTGCAGCGGGTTCTCGGCAAGCCTCCAGAATGGACTCACATCGTCATCGAGGAAGTCGACACCGATAATTGGGGGCATGCCGGACTCACGGTGACCGAACAACGTAAGCAGCCAGGCTGATTGATCTCGCTTACAAAACAAGCCGTCATCAAGGCGGCTTTTGTGGGTGCATGGAAAGGAATGCTTACGATTCTCCAGCTCTACCCATCAAGTCTGAAGTGGATCTGCGCACTAGTCTCTGAGATGCATTGCCAATTCGATGCTCAGCGCCAGCGGTCGGATTTTCAGGGAAAGTCGAGTCTTTGGATTCATTAACCTAACGGATGGGTTAGCATGAGATTGTTCAGCTACAAAGGGTTGTCAATGGTGATCATGTTGCGCGATGAACATTGCCCACCGCATGCACATGTGGATGCAGGAACCTGGAGTGCGCGCTTCAAATTCAGCTTCTGGCACAACAGTGTCGAGCTGTGGGACGTGAATCCTCATTCACGCAGGCCACCGGTGTCGGTACTGGAAGGCTTGCGTCATGCGCTCGAACAACCCGCTCATATGCGCCGCGCTCGGTGTATCTGGTGGGAAAAGTTGCACACGGTGTGCCTCGATCATCAGATCTGGGACTGGCAAACCAGCGAAGTCGTGTTGGTAAAAAGGATCGCGAGTACGACAGGGATGATTGGCTCGGCTTGCTACGAGCCTGAGACGAATAAGACCCTGCTGGCGCTGATTGGCGTTCCAGAGGGCGTGGAGATTCAGCTATGAAAACGATACGGGCAGGAACGCTGGCTGATCGGTCCGTAACCGATGCGGTGCTGGATGAAGCCATCCAGCGTGGGCAAGTGCGCCACAAAAACGGTTTGCGGGCGACTTCGGTGACTTATGTAGAACCTTGTCTGGCGGTCAGTTTCATAGATGGAAGTGGCGTGCTGTTACCCGTACAGCACTATCCGGAATTCGATGAGTTTGACGTCGAGGATTTCGCGGATCTGAAAGTCGGCTTTTCCGGGACTGCTCTCTGCCATGAAGGCAAGGATCTACACGTTTCCATCGCCGGAATGATTAGCGCAAGCAAGCCGTTGATGGACATGGCCGCCTCGGTCATTGCCTCGCGGAATGGCCGCCAGAGCAGCGCCGCCAAAGCCGAGGCTGCGCGGGCGAATGGCCGTAAGGGCGGGCGTCCGCGCAAGGCAGATGCCACCGATTGAGCACGCACAAAAAAGCCGTCGTACTGACGGCTGTTTTGTATCACAGCAGCACTCACCGCCGGGTCAACAACACTCCGGATTCCATGTGATGGGTCCACGGGAACTGGTCGAACATCGCGCATTGGGTGATGCGATGCGTATCGTGCAGTTGGGCGATGTTGGCCGCCAGGGTTTGCGGGTTGCAGGAGATGTAGAGGATGTTGTCGAAGCGCCGGGTCAGCTCGCAGGTGTCCGGGTCCATGCCGGCGCGGGGCGGGTCGACGAACACACTGCCGAATTCGTAGCTCTTGAGGTCGATGCCGTGCAGGCGGCGGAACGGCCGCACTTCGTTGAGGGCTTCGGTCAGCTCTTCGGCGGACAGTCGCACCAGAGTGACGTTATCCACAGCGTTTTCGCTGAGATTGCTCAAAGCAGCGTTCACTGAAGTCTTGCTGATTTCGGTGGCCAGCACTTTGCGTACGCGGGTCGCGAGCGGCAGGGTGAAATTGCCATTGCCGCAATACAGCTCGAGCAAATCGTCCGGGCGATCGCCCAGCGCATCGTATGCCCAGTTGAGCATCTTCTGGTTCACCGTGCCGTTGGGCTGAGTGAACGCGCCTTCAGGCTGGCGATAGCTGAACGTGCGGCCGCCGACTTCCAGCTTCTCGACCACGTAATCGTGGCCGATGACTTCACGCTTGCCCTTGGAGCGACCGATGATGCTGACGTTCAGGTCGGCCGCGAGCTTCGAAGCCGCTGCATGCCAGTGTTCGTCCAGTGGACGGTGATAGCACAGGGTGATCATCGCATCGCCGGCCAGGGTGGTCAGGAACTCCACCTGGAACAGCTTGTGGCTCAGTGCCGCACTGGCCTGCCACGCAGCCTTGAGCTGCGGCATCAACTGGTTGATGCGCAGGCTGGCAATCGGGAATTCTTCGATCAGGATCGGCGTGCGTTTGTCTTCCTGGGAAAACATCGCGTAGTGACGCTCACCGGCTTCACGCCACAGGCGGAATTCGGCACGCAGACGGAAGTTCTGCAGCGGCGAGTCGAAAACGCTCGGCTGTGGCGCATCGAACGGGGCCAGCAGGTCACGCAAGCGCGTGACCTTGTCTTCGAGCTGAACGGCGTAGGCCTGGGAATCAAAAGTCATGCGTTGAACCAACCCAGCTTGATCACGAACAGAATCGACAGGATCACCAGCGCCGGGTTCAGCTCGCGGCCGCGACCGGACATCAGCTTGATGGCGGTCCAGGCAATGAAACCGAAGGCGATGCCATTGGCGATGGAATAAGTGAACGGCATGGCTAGCGCGGTGATCACCACTGGCGCGGCGACGGTAATGTCGTCCCAGTCTATTTCGGCCAGGCCGGAAGTCATCAGCACGGCGACGAACAGCAGGGCCGGTGCGGTGGCGAATGCCGGAACGCTGGCAGCCAGCGGCGAGAAGAACAGCGCCAGCAGGAACAGGATGGCCACGACGATGGCGGTCAGGCCAGTGCGGCCACCGGCACTCACGCCCGCGGCGGATTCGATGTAGCTGGTGGTGGTCGAGGTGCCCAGCAGCGAGCCGGCCATCGCGGCCGTACTGTCGGCGATCAGCGCACGGCCCATTTTCGGCATGTGGCCGTCTTTGCCCATCAGGCCGGCGCGCTTGGCGACGCCGATCAGGGTGCCGGAGTTGTCGAAGAGGTCGACGAACAGGAAGGCGAAAATCACGCTGACCAGACCGATGTCCAGCGCGCCCTTGATGTCCAGTTGCAGGAAGGTCGGAGCAAGCGACGGAGGCATCGACATCACGCCGCCGAACGGGGTGAAGCCCATGACGATGGAAACGATGGTCACCACCAGAATGCCGATCAGCACTGCGCCACGCACGGCAAGCGCCTCAAGGGCGACGATCAGGGCGAAGCCGATGGTGGCGAGGATCGGAGCCGGTTGCTTGAGGTCACCGAGGCCGACCATGGTCGCCGGGTTGCTGACCACGATGCCGGCGTTGTGCAGGGCGATCAACGCCAGGAACAGGCCGATACCGGCGGCAATCGCCGAGCGCAGCGGCAGCGGGATGCTGTTGATGATCCATTCCCGGATACGGAAGATCGACAGCAGGAAGAAGCACACCGCCGAGATGAACACCGCGCCCAGCGCCACTTGCCATGTGTGGCCCATGTGCAGGACCACGGTGTAGGTGAAGAAGGCGTTCAGACCCATGCCCGGTGCAAGGGCGATCGGGTAGTTGGCGATCAGGCCCATGGTCGTCGAGCCGATGGCGGCAGCCAGGCAAGTCGCGACGAACACCGCGCCCTTGTCCATGCCGGTCTCGCCGAGAATGCTCGGGTTGACGAACAGAATGTAGGCCATGGCCAGGAAGGTCGTAACGCCCGCCAGGATCTCGGTGCGTACGTTGGTGTTATGTGCCTTGAGTTGAAACAGCCTTTCCAGCATGCCTGCTCCCCGTGGCGCGCCCGGCGCCGTGAATGTATCGACTTCAACAGCAAAGCACAGACCGCTGCAAGCGCCTGGGATTTTTCTGTGGGTCGGAAAAAGCCGCGCATCATACCAGTAGCACAGCGTTATGGCTGCTTATGGCGGTGATCGTCGTCGATGTTTTGCGTTTCACCCAAACCAGCCATACTGCGCGCTGGTTTATTGGGGTGGCTATTGGATGAAAAAGTGTCTGTCGATCTTGTCCGCTATCGGGATGGCGTTGCTGTTGGCGGCACAAAGCGCCTCGGCGGCCTCGGCACCGCCGTTGACCGAAGTGAAGGTGCTCAAGGTCGAGTCGCCTCAATGTGGTTTTGAAACCATTGAGCAGGGACAGATCCAGACCCGCTGCAATCACAGTGGCCCGAACATCAGGATCTACGTGCTGGAAGTGGGCTACGGTCGCAGCCAGCCCCATGCTGCTCTGGATGGCTTCGAGGTGAATGGCACCCGCACGCCAGTCTGCGCCTATGAAAACGGCAACCTGACGGATTGTTCGCAACGCACGAAAATCGTTGGCAATTTGTACATCTTCAGCCTGGCGGGCAAGCAGGAAGGTACCTTTACGTACAGCAACACGTCGATCAACGCGCCGGGCAACACGATGTCGACACAGCTTTACATCAAGTAACGGCAAGCCTCGAACAAGGGTAGGGAAAGCTGACTACGCTTTAAGAACCCTCCTGTGGATTGTTCCCATGACCTTTCGAGCCTTGATTACCCTCGCCGAGGGCACCGATGACCTGCAGACCGTCACCCTGATCGATGTACTGCGCCGCGCCAAGGTGGAAGTGGTGGTAGCCAGCATCGAAGGCCGGCGCATGCTGACCTGCGCGCGCGGTACACGCCTGACCGCTGATGCCATGCTGGTGGATTTGCTCGCCCAGCCTTTCGATCTGATCGTGCTGCCAGGCGGTGCCGTGGGCACGCAACACCTGGCTGGTCATCAGCCACTGCAACAGTTGATCAAGGACCAGGCGACGGCCGGTCGGCTATTTGCGGGTATCGCCGAAGCGCCCGCGGTTGCCCTGCAAACTTTCGGAGTGCTGCGTCAGCGGCGCATGACGTGCCTGCCCTCCGTCAGCCATCAACTGTCAGGTTGCAATTTCGTCGATCAACCGGTGGTGGTCGACGGCAATTGCATCACCGCCCAAGGTTCGGGCGCAGCGTTGGCGTTTGCTCTGACACTGTTGGAACAGCTTTGCGGCAAAGCCACGCGAACGGCTGTGGCGGGGGAGTTGCTGGTTTAGACAGCATCAGCGTGAATGCCGATGGGTTTGATGAGCGGTTGCTCACGATGCTCAGCCTGCCAGAGATCGTAGTCGGTCTGAACCCCTAGCCATGTCCGCGCCTTACCAATCCCCGCCCGCTCCAGGCGTACAGCGAGGTCCGGACTGATCGGCGCATGCCCATGCAATACTCGCGACAAATGTGGGCGTGCGAACCCGAGGTGCCGGGCTAACTGCGCGACGCTGATTCCCAACTCGGGCAATACATCCATCAAAAGTGTTTCACCAGGGTGCGGCGGGTTGTGCATGGGCATGTCCTGCCTCCTGTCAGTGGTAATCCAGATAATGGACCAGTTCGATATCTGTGCCGATAAATCGAAAAACGACTCGCCAGTTCCCTGAGACACTCAGGGACCAGTACTCGGCCAATCCTTCCTTCAGCGGATGCAATCGCCATCCCGGTAGGTTGAGGTCGTCAGGGACCATGGCGCGATCCATGAACTGCAGGATGCGAGCCAGACGCTTTGCATGATCGGCTCGAATTCCGCGAGTCGAACCCGTTTCATAGAAGACACGAAGGCCTTTGTGCTGGAAGGATTTGATCATGGAAAAAAGTGTAAGGCGATACATTACACTTTATGCGGTATCTATGTATTGCACATGGTCGGCAAAACTGTGATGGATGACTGCTTCAGACTTTCACCTCTTCCTTTGGCACATGCATGCGGTCACGATTGGCCAGGGTCGGGAATAGTTTGATCCAGGTCCCGGTGACCAGCAGCGTGCCTATTCCCCCCATGACCACCGCCGGAACCGTACCGAACCAATGGGCGGTCAGGCCCGACTCGAATTCGCCCAACTGGTTTGAGGCCCCGATGAACAGCCCGTTCACCGCACTGACCCGGCCGCGCATTTCGTCCGGGGTTTCCAGTTGAACGAACGAGGCGCGGATCACCATGCTGATCATGTCGGCCGCGCCCAATACCACCAGCACGGCGAGGGAAAACCAGAACGAGGTCGACAGGCCGAAGGCAATGGTTGCCACGCCAAATACGCCCACGGCTGTAAACATCACCCGCCCGACGTTGCGCTCCACGGCAAATCGCGCCAGGAACAGCGACATCAGCAGCGCACCCACCGCCGGAGCTGAGCGCAGCAGGCCCAGGCCCCACGGGCCGGTCAGCAGAATGTCCTTGGCGAACACCGGCAACAGCGCTGTCGCACCGCCCAGCAGCACAGCGAACAGGTCCAGGGAAATGGCCCCGAGGATATCCGGGCGACTGCGAATGAAGCGGATCCCCGCCAGCAACGAATCCAGCGTCGCCTTACCCTTGTTCAGCGGTGTTTGCCGAGCGGGCAAATTGAGCATCAATGCGCAAGCGATGATGTACAGGACCACCGTCGGGCCATACACCCACACGCTGCCAAAGGCATAGAGCAGACCGCCGAGGGCCGGGGCGACGATGGTTGCCGATTGCTGGGCCGATTGCGCGGCGGCTACCGCCCGGGGAAACAAGGCGCTGGGCACAATGCTCGGGAGCAGGGCCTGGGTGGTCGGCATCTCAAAGGAGCGGGCGGCTCCCAGCAGGAAGGCGAGGATGAAGATCATCTCCCGGGTGACATGATCCGTCGCGCTGCCAATGGCCAGCGACAGGGCGATCAGCGCCTGGAGCGATTGGCAGATGGCGGCGACTTTGCGTCGGTCGTAGCGGTCTGCGACATGCCCGGTGTGCAGCATGAACAGTACGCGAGGTGCGAATTCCACCAGCCCCACCAGTCCCAGATCGAGCACGTTGCCGGTCAACTGGTACAGGTTCCAGCCGATGGCCACGGTAAGCATTTGGAAACCGCTGGCGGTAAACACCCGGGCCAGCCAGAACGCGAGGAAAGGGCGATGGTGACGTAACAGCAAGGGCGCTTGGCTGGGCATCTGCGGGCAAATCTTGGAATAGGGGAAGGGCGAGGTTATCACCAACCTGTAACAGGAAGTTGCCACGCCTGAAAATTTCATTAGCCAGACATCGATTTTGCTGAGGCAGCCGATCTCGAACGCCATGAGGCAACTTGTCACGCGGCAAACGGCCACGCAGTTCATCGCCGAAATTGGGACTACTCTTTCAACGTTGCTTGATCCAGATCAACGCCCTGCGAAGGGAATTGATTGGCCAGAATCCCTGCGTTGCGATGCCTGTAAAAAAAAGAACGAATTTGAATTCGCCGCACTCCATACCCGTGGGACCCGTGGATGCAGGCTTCCAGCCAGCAGCCGTAATACCTGACAGAGGAAGACTTATGTTCGGTTTAGAGGCACTTGATCTCGCCCGAATTCAGTTCGCGTTCACCATTTCGTTTCACATCCTTTTTCCGGCCATCACCATTGGCCTGGCGAGTTACCTGGCTGTACTCGAAGGCTTGTGGCTCAAAACCAACAACGACACCTATCGGGACCTCTACCATTTCTGGTCGAAGATCTTTGCGGTCAACTTCGGCATGGGGGTGGTCTCCGGGCTGGTGATGGCTTATCAGTTCGGCACCAACTGGAGCCGTTTTTCGGATTTCGCCGGGTCGGTCACCGGACCGTTGCTGACGTACGAAGTGCTCACGGCGTTCTTTCTGGAAGCCGGGTTCCTCGGGGTCATGCTGTTCGGCTGGAACAAGGTCGGGCGCGGCTTGCACTTCTTCTCGACGGTCATGGTCGCCATCGGCACACTGATTTCGACGTTCTGGATTCTTGCGTCCAACAGCTGGATGCAAACACCGCAGGGCTTTGAAATCATCAACGGCCAGGTGATTCCAACCGACTGGCTGGCGGTGATCTTCAACCCTTCGTTCCCTTATCGCCTGATGCACATGGCGACGGCGGCCTTCGTTGCCACGGCGTTCTTCGTCGGCTCTTCGGCGGCCTGGCATTTGCTGCGCGGCAAGGACAACCCGGCGATCCGTACCATGCTTTCGATGGCGATGTGGATGGCGCTGATCGTGGCGCCGATCCAGGCGGTCATTGGCGATTTCCACGGCCTCAACACGCTGGAACATCAGCCCGCGAAAATTGCCGCGATCGAAGGCCACTGGGAAAACAAAGGCGACGAGGCAACGCCGCTGATTCTGTTCGGCTGGCCGGACATGAAAGAAGAGAGGACCAAGTTTGCAGTCGAGATCCCGTACCTGGGCAGCTTGATCCTGACCCACTCGCTGGATAAACAAGTGCCGGCGCTCAAGGATTTCCCGCCTGAAGACCGGCCGAATTCGACCATCGTGTTCTGGTCGTTCCGGATCATGGTTGGCCTGGGCATGCTTATGATCTTCACCGGTTTGTGGAGCCTGTGGCTGCGCAAGCGCGACAAACTCTATACCTCGCGACCGTTCCTGTACCTGGCGTTGTGGATGGGGCCGTCCGGGCTGATCGCAATCCTCGCCGGTTGGTTCACTACTGAAATCGGACGCCAGCCGTGGGTGGTCTACGGGCTGATGCGCACGGCGGACGCGTCCTCCAATCACAGCTTCATGCAGATGAGCATCACCCTGATCCTGTTCGTCGTGGTGTATTTCGCGCTGTTTGGCGCGGGCCTGGGCTACATGATGCGCCTGGTGCGCAAAGGGCCGAAGATCGATGAAGGCAAGGAAACCAACGACGGTGGTCCTGGCCAGAAACGCACCCCGGCGCGGCCGCTGTCCGCAGCCGACGATGAGCATTCCGATGCCGACCGCACCGTGACCAAGGAGATTTGAATCATGGGTATTGATCTTCCGCTGATCTGGGCCGTGATCATCATCTTCGGCATCATGATGTACGTGGTCATGGATGGCTTCGATCTGGGGATCGGCATTCTTTTCCCGTTCATTCCCGGCAAGGCCGACCGTGACGTGATGATGAACACCGTCGCGCCCGTCTGGGACGGCAACGAAACCTGGCTGGTGCTGGGCGGTGCGGCGTTGTTCGGCGCCTTCCCGCTGGCCTATTCGGTGGTGCTCTCGGCGTTGTATCTGCCGCTGATCTTCATGCTGGTCGGGTTGATTTTCCGCGGCGTGGCGTTCGAGTTCCGCTTCAAGGCCAAGGACGACAAACGTCACTTGTGGGACAAGGCCTTCATCGGCGGTTCGATTGCCGCGACGTTTTTCCAGGGCGTGGCATTGGGGGCGTTCATCGATGGCTTGCCAGTGGTCAATCGGCAATTCGCCGGTGGCTCACTGGACTGGCTGACACCGTTCACCCTGTTCTGCGGCGCAGCGTTGGTGGTGGCTTATGCATTGCTCGGTTGCACCTGGCTGATCATGAAGACCGAAGGGAAATTGCAGGAACAGATGCATGACCTGGCGCGGCCCTTGGCGTTCGTGTTGTTGGCGGTAATCGGTATCGTCAGTATCTGGACGCCGCTGGCCCATGCCGAGATCGCAGCCCGCTGGTTCACCCTGCCGAACCTGTTCTGGTTCCTGCCGGTGCCGATCCTGGTGCTGGTGACCTTGTACGGCCTGATTCGCGCGGTGGCGCGCAATGCGCACTACACGCCGTTCCTGCTGACGCTGGTGCTGATCTTTCTCGGTTACAGCGGCTTGGGCATCAGTCTGTGGCCGAACATCGTACCGCCGTCGATCTCGATCTGGGACGCCGCTGCACCACCGCAGAGCCAGGGCTTCATGCTGGTGGGTACGCTGTTCATCATTCCGTTTATCCTGGGTTACACCTTCTGGAGCTACTACGTGTTCCGCGGCAAGGTCACCCATGAAGATGGTTATCACTAGGGCGCAGTGCGAAAAATTGTAAGAGCGAGCCTGCTCGCGATGGCGTCATCACAGACGCCATCCACCCTTACTGGAGAAATTGAATCATGTCCGGCAAACATTCCCTGCACGACATCGAAGAAGCCGAAAAAAAACCGCTGTGGCAGCGGCTCGGCTGGTTGGCCATGATCTGGGCCGGCAGCGTCGGTGCGCTGTTCATCGTCGCCAGCCTGATGCGGATGTTCATGAACGCCGCCGGTCTGAGCACTCACTGACATCCGCACCCGGAAGCTTTTTGGGGTTACTTGCGCGCCTTGAGGATCACGAACTTCGGCGTGGCCGCCACTTGCTCCACACCTCGGAACAGACGCGCAAGTTTGCTGTGATAACCCAGGTGACGATTGCCGACAATGTACAGCGCCCCCCCGACGACCAGCGCCTCCCGGGCTTGCTGGAACATTCGCCAGGCGAGGAAGTCGCCCACCACTTGTTGCTGGTGAAACGGCGGATTACACAGCACCACGTCCAGCGACTGAGGTTCCTGTCCGGCCAACCCGTCGCCGGCACGCACGATGACATCGCGCTCGCCCAATGCTGCCTGCCAGTTCTCGGCAGCCGATTGCACCGCCATGAACGACTCGTCCACCAAGGTGTAATGGGCGTCAGGGTTTTGCAGAGCACTGGCAATCGCCAGCACACCGTTTCCGCAACCGAGGTCGGCCACGCGCGCCGTACCGAGATTCTTCGGCAAGTGCGGCAGAAATGCCCGCGTGCCGATGTCCAGCCCTTCGCGACAGAACACGTTCGCGTGGTTGAGCAATTCAATGGCCGGTTCGTCAAGCCGATAGCGCGTCGGGTAGGGCGATGTTGCAGGTGCCATTGCTTGAGCAGTGGCAATCAGTAGCCGGGCTTTTTTAACCGCCAACGAAGCTTGCACAGGGCCAATGTAGCGTTCGAGCAAGTCGCCGGCCGCACGCGGCAGGTGTTTGATCATGGCTGCGGCGATCACTTGGGCACCGGGCGCGAGTTGGCCCTGCAGGCGGATCAACTGCTCCTCCAGCAATGCCAGTGTCTTCGGTACCCGGATCAACACCCGGTCGAATGGCCCTGCAACGATTTCACTGGCCGGCACATGTGGCACTGCGTCAAATGCCTGACCATTGCGGGCCAGATTCTTTTCCAACCCTTGCAAAGCCAGGAACGAATCACCGCTGCTGACCACGTTGACCTTGCCCGCCAGACTGGCTGCCAACGCGCCGAAACTATCGTTCAACACCAGCACCCGTGTATCGATCGAGGGCTGCTGCTCAGCCAGATGGTTGAGCAGGTATTCGTCGGCTGCATCGAAGGCTTGCAGCGGTTCATTCTGCTGTTCGGGCTGACGAATCAGGTCAAGGCTGGCAAAAGGTGTTTCGAGCAAAGGCATGGGGCGGGGCTCTGGGTAATCAACGGGTATCCCGCGGCCCTTGGGCAACTTGGCGGCGGGCCGGCCGAGTGGCCTGCGTTGTGGAAAAATCACACGGCAAAACACTCGGGAGGGACCGCGAATGGTACGGTTTTTTGTATCCGATTACTCGCAGGTTTTCGCTTCAGCGAATCGCGTCGCCAGTCAGATAGCCTTCCTTGACAGCGGCAATCACGGCCGAAATTTTGTTATTGACCCCGAGTTTGCGGATGGCTTCCTGTACATGGAAGTTGATCGTCCGTGCACTGAGGTTGAGAATCCTCGCGCTTTCGTAGGCTGTCTTGCCATCGGCCGCCAATTTCAGCACGTCGACTTCCCGTGGCGTCAGATGCGGGGTTTGGGGCCTCTTGGCAGCTTTGGGCATCGCCTCCAGCATTAGTTTGTGTAAATGATTGCCGATGAATACCGAGAAACCGAGGTTTTCGTACAGCTCCCACGCACTGATCGGGCAATGACTTCTGGCAAGACTCAAGATAGAGCACAAGCCACTGTCCTCGTTATGAACGGCTTGTGACCAACCATGCTGCATTCCCTGTTGCTCCATGGTGTCCCATATCCATGGCACGTCATGGAAGAGTTCCTCGGTCCACAGGATGGGCAGCGTGGATTGATTGCAATGTGCTATTACCGGATCAATCAAACTGAACTTTGTGTGTTCATATTCACTGTTCCATTGCTTAGAGTAATTGTTCAATTGCACAGGTTGAAATTGATCATTCACCGGTAAGCAACTTGCTGAAAAAGCACAAAATTTGTACCCGATATTTTTTGCGAAACTCAACGCAACCCGATAGGCGCTATCCATATCCGTTGTGTTGGATAACTGAATGAGTTGTAGCTCCTTCCACCGTTCCATTATCGGCTCCATGTATGAACTCGCGTGTGGGCGCTTTGGATCCAAGCGATCGGCGCGAGTGGAAGTGTAGGATGATTCTTACATCGTGTTGAGATTTTTTTGCTTGGCTAAACCAGTTTTAAACATGTGTCTGGTTCTATAACGCGACTGACGTTTAAGTATGTTGATTTTAATATCATCAATTAACCGAGCAGTTAGTTGTGCTGGGCGAACTGAATTCAATTGAACAAGTTGTTTTCACCTTAAAGGCACCACAAACCATCGGTGTTTCTGCCGGTCTATTTGCGCGACACTGGGAGCGTCTGTTGAATGGAGCGTCCCAATGACAGCCAGTGAAGAAAAATTTACCCGCCAGACCTTGCTCGACGTCCAGCCATTGACCCCGAACCTGTTCACGCTTCGGTCGACAAGGGACGCCGGGTTTCGTTTTCGTGCAGGCCAGTTCGCCCGACTGGGCGTGACCAAGGCCGATGGCAGCACAGTCTGGCGAGCCTATTCCATGGTGTCATCGCCCCATGACGAGTTTCTGGAGTTCTTTTCCATCGTCGTTCCGGGAGGCGAGTTCACCAGCGAACTGAGTCGACTGGGGGTAGGCGACACGTTGCTGGTCGACCGTCAGGCCTTCGGTTACCTGACCCTCGACCGATTTGTCGATGGGCGTGATCTGTGGCTGTTATCCACGGGGACTGGAATTGCGCCGTTTCTGTCGATCCTGCAGGACTTTGAAGTCTGGGAGAAATTCGAACGCATCATCCTGGTCTATAGCGTGCGCGAATCCCGCGAGCTGGCGTATCAGGAGCTGATCGCGGGGCTGGCCCAACGCGAGTATCTGGAGGAGTTTGCACACAAACTGCAGCTCATCAACACTGTCACGCGCGAGTTGCACCCAGCCGCGCTCAACGGCCGCATTACCACGCTGATCGAAAACGGCGAATTGGAACGCGCAGCCGGGGTGGCGCTGACGCCTGAGCATTCGCGGGTCATGCTCTGCGGTAACCCGCAAATGATCGATGACACACGCAAATTGCTCAAACAGCGCGATATGCATTTAAGCCTCAGCCGCCGCCCCGGGCAGGTGGCGGTGGAGAATTTCTGGTAAAAAAAAACGGTGCCTCGGGGGGCGCCGTTTTTGTTTGCGGATACTCAGGGCTGTCTGTTCTGCGCCTTGAGCAGGTCGCGAATCTCACCCAGCAACTCTTCTTCCTTGGTCGGAACCGGCGGCAGGGTCGGGGCAACAGCTTCTTCGCGTTTGAGACGGTTGATGGCCTTGACGCCCATGAAGATCGCGAAAGCGACAATGATGAAGTCGATCAGTGTCTGAATGAATTTGCCGTACGCCAACACCACCGCCGGGACGTCGCCCTGCGCGGCCTTGAGCGTAATGGCCAGGTCACTGAAGTCCACCCCGCCGATCAGCAGCCCGATGGGAGGCATGATCACATCACCGACGAACGACGACACAATCTTGCCGAAAGCGGCGCCGATAATGATACCGACGGCCATGTCGATCACATTGCCTTTGACCGCGAAGGCCTTGAACTCGTTAAGCACGCCCATAGGTATTTCCTTGTTACAGATGAGTTGGTGAACGCAGTGTAAATCAGCCAAATGCTTCCTGCCCGAAACAACTGCTTACGATGCTCGCCTGCAATCGACCGGACCGACGGCGAAAAGTTTTAGCGAGCCTTGCCTGCCACCGGATGGCTTGAGCTTTCTGGATCAGGCTTTGTGGACTGATGATGCAGTAATCAGTGTGAACAAAAGGTTGGTGGCGAATCAATATCAGCCGCTATTCTGATGATCGTTTTACACTTCATAACAATAAAGGACTGACGGTTTGGTTGGATCAATCCGCTCGGAGTTTCGAAGGCTTGATGTAAAAACTTATCCGTTATAAGTGTGTGGTTATTGATGGGGGTTTTTGATTGCATTTTTGTTGAAAATTGTACGCTCAGATTTAAAGCGGTTAAGTGTTGTACAAGTTTTAATGACGGTTGATTAGGGGGGCTGGTATTTATTTCGGATAGTTTGTACAGGTTGTTAAAGGCGTTTGGATTGGAAGTGTGTGTACCGTTCACAGCTTTATTTAATGTAAGTGATGATATTTGCCTGCCCCCCTCACTCTCGGAACAGTCAGATACGATCGCTGATTCATTCCGACAACAGCATCGCACTGATCGCCGCCACCTGAGCTATCATCGCGATTTTTGCCGGGAGTTCAGATGGCCAAGGCCAAGCGCATGTACGGCTGCACCGAGTGCGGCTCAACCTTCCCGAAATGGGCCGGCCAGTGTGGCGAGTGTGGTGCCTGGAATACGCTGACTGAAACCATGGTGGAAAGCGGCGGGGCGGCGGCACCCAGCGGACGCACGGGCTGGACCGGTCAGCAGGCGCAGATCAAAACCCTGGCCGAAGTCAGCGTCGAGGAGATCCCGCGCTTTTCCACCGCCTCCAGTGAACTGGACCGGGTGTTGGGCGGCGGCCTCGTCGACGGTTCGGTGGTGTTGATCGGCGGTGATCCGGGCATCGGCAAATCGACCATCCTCCTGCAAACCCTGTGCAACCTCGCCAAAAGCATGCCGGCCCTGTACGTCACGGGGGAAGAATCCCAGCAGCAAGTGGCCATGCGTGCCCGTCGTCTTGGCTTGCCCCAGGATCAATTGCGGGTCATGACCGAAACCTGCATCGAAACCATCATCGCCACGGCGCGCCTCGAGAAGCCCAAGGTTATGGTGATCGACTCGATCCAGACGATTTTCACCGAGCAGTTGCAATCCGCGCCGGGCGGTGTGTCCCAGGTGCGTGAAAGCGCGGCCCTGCTGGTGCGTTATGCCAAGCAGAGCGGCACGGCGATTTTCCTGGTGGGCCATGTCACCAAGGAAGGAGCTCTGGCCGGCCCGCGTGTGCTGGAGCACATGGTCGATACCGTGTTGTATTTCGAAGGCGAGTCCGATGGCCGTCTGCGCTTGTTGCGAGCGGTGAAAAACCGATTCGGTGCGGTCAACGAACTGGGTGTGTTCGGCATGACGGACAAGGGCTTGAAAGAAGTCTCCAACCCATCGGCGATTTTTCTGACTCGAGCTCAGGAAGAAGTGCCAGGCAGTGTGGTCATGGCGACGTGGGAAGGCACCCGGCCGATGCTGGTAGAAGTTCAGGCGCTGGTGGATGACAGCCATTTGGCCAATCCGCGGCGCGTTACCCTGGGCCTGGACCAAAATCGTTTGGCGATGTTGCTGGCGGTGTTGCACCGACATGGCGGCATTCCGACCCATGACCAGGATGTGTTCCTCAACGTCGTCGGCGGCGTGAAAGTGTTGGAAACCGCCTCTGACCTGGCGTTGATGGCGGCAGTCATGTCCAGTTTGCGCAACCGGCCGCTGCCTCACGATTTGCTGGTATTCGGCGAGGTCGGCCTGTCCGGCGAAGTGCGACCGGTGCCCAGCGGTCAGGAGCGCTTGAAAGAGGCTGCCAAGCACGGGTTCAAGCGGGCAATCGTGCCCAAGGGCAATGCGCCGAAGGAAGCGCCAGCGGGGTTGCAGATCATTGCCGTCACCCGCCTGGAGCAGGCGCTCGACGCACTGTTTGAATAGTCTTTGATTCTGAGAGGGCGGGCTTGCCCGCTCTCACGGGGTGCTGTCATGGCGTAATCAGGGCACCCAGCTCTCGTTCAAGCTCAGCCTCGTCTGCGAGGTTCAGCTCAATCAGTCGCCGCAGGCGCTCAATGGATTCCAGGCTGATGTGCCGGCAGACAAACCCTAACTGGCCGTTTTCTTCATGGGCCAGCTGCACATCCATCTCGATATCGATGTCATCGCTCAGATGAATGTCGACGAAAAAGTCCTGCGTCGCATCACCCAGCCAAGGTTCAGGGCGTTCGATCAATAGCCCTTTGAGCGACAGGTCGATCAGCTTTACCGGCCAGATGTACTCGCCTTGGCTCAGCTCAGTCCTGGCATCGAAGGCGATGCGTTTGAAGCGACGGCGGTCGGCGGGGTGTTCGCTCATGGCGCAATCCTCTTGATGTTCGCTGACTATAGACCCGCATCGTTGAAACCTGCCAGCCAGGACAAGGGCTCTAGACCAATGTTGGCTATGGTCTTTGCCGTCAGGAGAGCTAAACTCGACGTGGCTGTCTTTCTTGTCCACTCTGGCTGGAATAATAAAATGAAAAATAATAATAGCCTGCTACGCCATTTACCCTGGCTGGTGCTGGCAATCGTAGGGGCGTGCGCTCTGGGTGTAGTGGCATTGCGCCGAGGTGAGGCAATCAATGCCTTGTGGATTGTGGTCGCTGCTGTGGCCATCTATCTGGTCGCGTACCGCTACTACAGTCTGTTTATCGCCAACAATGTGATGCAACTCGACCCGCGACGGGCCACCCCCGCCGTACTCAACAATGATGGTCTGGACTATGTGCCGACCAACAAACACATCCTTTTCGGTCACCACTTTGCGGCCATTGCTGGCGCGGGACCGCTGGTCGGTCCGGTGCTGGCGGCGCAGATGGGCTATCTGCCTGGCACGCTGTGGCTGATCGCCGGCGTGGTGCTGGCCGGTGCCGTTCAGGACTTCATGGTCCTGTTCATGTCCACCCGCCGCAACGGTCGTTCGCTGGGTGACATGGTCCGTGAAGAAATGGGCCGCATCCCCGGCACCATCGCGCTGTTCGGCTGCTTCCTGATCATGATCATCATCCTCGCGGTGCTGGCGCTGATCGTGGTCAAGGCCCTGGCCGAAAGCCCGTGGGGTATTTTCACGGTGATGGCGACCATCCCGATCGCGATGTTCATGGGCATTTACATGCGCTACATCCGCCCGGGCCGCATCGGTGAGATCTCGGTCATCGGCGTGCTGTTGCTGCTGGGTTCGATCTGGCTTGGAGGAGAAATCGCCGCTGACCCGGTGTGGGCCAAGGCCTTTACCTTCACTGGCGTGCAAATTACCTGGATGCTGATCGGCTACGGTTTCGTCGCGGCAGTGTTGCCGGTGTGGCTGATCCTGGCGCCGCGTGACTACCTGTCGACCTTCCTCAAAATCGGCACCATCGTTGCCCTGGCCATCGGTATTCTGGTGACCATGCCAGAGCTGAAAATGCCGGCGCTGACCCAGTTCGTCGATGGCACTGGACCGGTGTGGAAGGGCGGCCTGTTCCCGTTCCTGTTCATTACCATCGCCTGTGGCGCGGTATCGGGTTTCCACTCGCTGATTGCTTCCGGCACCACGCCGAAACTACTCGATAACGAAGTCAATGCCCGTTACATCGGTTATGGCGGCATGTTGATGGAGTCGTTCGTGGCAATCATGGCGATGGTCGCCGCTTCGGTGATCGAGCCAGGGGTGTACTTCGCCATGAACAGCCCGGCGGCTGTGGTTGGCAGTGATGTCGTGTCCGTGGCGACGGCGGTCAGCAACTGGGGCTTTGCAATTACTCCCGAAGCGCTGCAAGCGGTGGCCCATGACATCGGTGAAACCACCATCCTGGCCCGTGCCGGCGGTGCACCAACCCTGGCCGTCGGTATCGCGCAGATCCTGCACAGCGTGCTCCCGGGCGAAAACACCATGGCGTTCTGGTACCACTTCGCGATCCTGTTCGAGGCGCTGTTCATCCTCACGGCGGTAGACGCTGGTACCCGTGCCGGTCGTTTCATGCTGCAGGACTTGCTCGGCTCGTTCGTGCCGGCGCTGAAGCGCACCGAATCCTGGACTGCCAACCTGATCGCCACTGCCGGTTGTGTGGCGATGTGGGGCTGGTTGTTGTATCAGGGCGTGATCGACCCATTGGGTGGCATCAACACCTTGTGGCCGCTGTTCGGTATCTCCAACCAGATGCTGGCCGGTATCGCGCTGATGCTCGGCACCGTGGTGCTGA
>NZ_RCNW01000160.1:0-20909 GCF_004307605.1 Pseudomonas sp. Sample_24 | reverse complement strand
CCTTGTCGGTGGACACCACGCTGGTCAGCGCGGTGGTATCGGCGGTCACCAGGTTACCGGCGGTGATCTCGGCGCGGCTGACGCGACCGCTGATCGGCGCGGTGACGCGGGTAAAGCTGAGGTTCAGCTTGGCCAGGTCCAGTTGAGCTTGCAGGGCGCCGACTGCGGCGCGGGCTTCCTGGGCGGCACTGGTTCGCGAATCGGCCAGTTCGGCGGAAATCGCATTGCTGGTACGCAGGCGCTCACCGCGCTGGGCTTCGTTTTCGCTGCGGGTGGCCGTGGCGCGGGCCTGAGAGACCAGCGCTTCGAGGCGGCGAACCTCGGCCTGGAACGGACGCGGGTCAATCTGGAACAACAGGTCGCCTTTCTTGACGAGGGCACCCTCGGTGAACGCCACTTCATCGATCTGGCCGGAGACCCGTGGGCGGATCTCTACGGTTTCCGGTGCCTCAAGGCGCCCGGTGAACTCGTCCCACTCGTTGACCGGCTGCTCGAGCACCTTGGCGACGCTGACTTTCGCCGCCGGCATCGTAGCGGCCGTTTCCGGTGCCTTGCCGCAAGCGCTGATCACCACCATGGCCAATAAAGCCAACGGGAAGCGCAAATGTTTGAATGACTGTTCCATGGATGCATCCGCCAATGTGTTTAGATTGGCGAATGATGCTCGGCGAGGTTGTATGGCACGAATCGAATGAGCCGAAGGTAACTATCATCCGGAATGATATGAGGCCCCATGCAGCCCTCTAGCATGCACCTCTGATCAGCGGACTATCAATTGAGTCAATAGCAATTCAGTGTTGCCGAAAATGCATCAAAGGGCATGAGTCAACGCCACCGGCAGGCAGTTAAGCGTGACCGGACACTGTCGAGTATCTACACTGCCCGCTATCGGAGTTGATTCCGGCCCGCCCTGGATAACAAGCATGTCCCTTCAAAGTCGCAACAATGTAAAAGTGATCGGTGAAGGCTCGGCGACGCTCATTTTGTCCCATGGCTTTGGCTGCGACCAGACCATGTGGCGTTATCTCGTCGATCACTTCACCGGGCATTTCAAAGTCGTGCTGTACGATCTGGTAGGCGCGGGTCAATCGGACCTCGGGGCCTATGATTGCCAAAAATACGACTCGTTGGCGGGCTACGCTCAGGATTTGGGTGACATCATTGATGAGTATGCCTGCGGGCCAGTGATCGTGGTCAGCCACTCCGTCAGCAGTATGATCGGTGTCCTGGCTGACCGCATGTCCCCCGGGAAAATCGACGCGCATGTGATGATCGGCCCGTCGCCATGCTATATCGATACCGACAACTACGTGGGTGGCTTCAAGCTTGAAGACATTCACTCGCTGCTTGATACCCTGGACAGCAACTATCTGGGCTGGTCCAGCACCATGGCCCCGGTCATCATGGGCGCACCCGGCCAGCCGGCACTGAGCGAAGAGTTGACCAACAGCTTTTGTCGTACCGAGCCTGAGATCGCCAAGCAGTTCGCACGGGTGACGTTCATGTCCGACAATCGCAAGGATGTTGCCGGATTGACCACCCCGACATTGATTCTGCAATCGACCGATGATCTGATCGCCCCCATTGCGGTCGGCAAGTACCTGGAAGCCGTAATGCCCAACAGCACACTGTGCATCGTCGCCAACGTCGGTCATTGCCCGCACATGAGTGTACCTAGCGCCTGTTCTGAAGCTATCGACAACTTCTTGTTGCCGTGGACGGCTGCCAATGCCGGCTGACATACCGTTTTTGCTCGATCCGCAAGCACTGTTCGACGGGGCTCCCTGCGGGCTGGTCGTCACCAGGGAAGATGGCACCATTGTGCGTAGCAATCAGACCTTCAGCCATTGGATCGGCTGCGATGCCCCTGATTTGGTCGGTCGGCGTTTCCAGGACCTGTTGACGATGGGTGGGCGGATTTTCCACCAGACCCACTGGGCGCCCCTGATGCAGATGCAGGGTTCGGTGGCCGAAGTGAAGCTCGATCTGCTGCACCGAGACAAACGCATCATCACTATGCTGCTCAACGGCGTGCGACGAGAGCACGAAAGTGGCGCGTTTTATGAACTGGCGCTGTTCGGCACCACCGATCGCGACAAGTACGAGCGCGAATTGCTCAACGCCCGGCGAACTGCAGAAGCTTTGCTGCGGGAAAAAACAGCAGCCGAAACGGCCCTGCAACAGGCGCAAACAGCGTTGAACGACGCTTACGAAAAATCCCAGCGCCGCGCTTCATTCGCCGAACAAATGGTCGCGATTGTCAGCCACGATCTGAAGAACCCTTTGACGGCTATCAGAATGGCTTCCGACATCCTCGCCCAATCCGAGCGCAGCGCAAAGGAAAGCAAGATGCTCGAGCACATCAGTCGCTCGACCGACCGCGCCGAGCGCATGATCGCAGATTTGCTGGACTTTGCCCTGGCGCGCATTGGGCGGGGTATAGCGGTCAATCCCGATTGGCTGGATTTGCATCGATTCATCAGCCAGAGCATTGATGAACTGCGTGTCGCTTTTCCGCAAGCCACACTCTTGCACACGTCCAACGGTTCTGGCCGCGCTTATCTGGATGCTGATCGGGTGCAGCAGGTCATTGGCAATCTGGTCGCCAACAGCGTGGCATATGGTGATCTGGCGCATCCGATCACTATTGTTTCCGAATGGGGTGACGATCAATCGGTGATCTCGGTCCATAACCACGGCCCGGCAATTGCGGATGCATTAGTGGCCGCTCTGTTCGAACCCATGACCCGTGGCACCGAAACCGACAGTGATGTGCGAAGCGTGGGGCTTGGTTTGTTCATCGTCAGAGAAATAGCCAGGTCCCATGGCGGGGAGGTTGCGGTCAGCTCGACGGCCCAGGAGGGCACTCGGTTCAGCGTGCATCTTCCCCATCCTGAATAAGGCCGGTCAACAAATTACCAATGATCGACGTGGTGTTGTGTTCCAGAGTTTCGATTGATTGTTTGGCGAATCGCAGGACCCCGCGGGATCAAGCAAGGCCCGAGCTCAACGGAGCACAGCAAAGGCCAGGCTGTACCGGGTTGTCATTGGGGGCAGGGTGTTGAAATCAACCCGATGCATTTGTTTCAGATAAATGTGGCCTGGCATCCGGGCTGCTTTTACTATCGAGTGCCATCCGACATGTTTACCGCGTGCTGTAGAGCGCGCGGTGTTTAAAACCAAGGGGCTTGCATGGCTCAGTCGACTTCTTCATTGGTAGCTCCTCTGCGTGCTTTCTTTACACAGTTGACCCGTTCTGGACGGGGAGGCATGGCGTTTTGGCTGGTGTTGGCCTGTGTGATGGCGTTGCTGCTGGTTAGCGGTTACAGCGCTGTTGTCGGGGGCAGCAAGGACAATCTGCGTTTCGCTTTACTCGGGGGATTGTCCGGATTCGGCGCAACGGCGCTCGGCGCAGTGGTGGCGATTGCGCTTCGCGACATTGCGGCTCGCACCCAGGACATCATGCTCGGCTTTGCTGCCGGGATGATGCTGGCCGCCAGTTCTTTCTCGCTTATTCTTCCTGGCATCGAGGCGGCTCGGCAACTGAGCGGCAATGGGTTACTGGCAGCCGGTATTGTCGTATTGGGTTTGGCACTGGGCGTTGCCTTGATGATCGGTCTTGATCGATTTGTGCCTCACGAGCACGAAAAAAGCGGCCGGCGCGGCCCAGAAGCCAAACGGATCAATCGGGTATGGCTGTTCGTCCTGGCCATCACGTTGCACAACTTGCCCGAAGGCATGGCGATCGGTGTCAGCTTTGCAACAGGCGACATGCAGGTGGGAATACCGCTGACCACGGCGATCGCCCTTCAGGACATACCCGAAGGTCTGGCGGTGGCAATGGCTTTGCGAGTGACCGGTATTACGGCACTGCGCGCGGCGCTGATTGCCGTCGGATCAGGCTTGATGGAGCCTCTTGGCGCCTTGGTCGGCCTCGGTATTTCCAACAGTTTTGCCCTTGGCTACCCCATCGCACTTGGCCTCGCCGCCGGCGCCATGATCTTTGTGGTGTCCCATGAAGTCATTCCCGAGACCCATCGCAATGGTCATGAAACGCCGGCAACACTGGGCCTGATGCTGGGCTTTGGCGTCATGATGTTTCTCGATACTGCGCTGGGATAAAACACTCGCGTTATTGTTTCTGCATTGGCCAGATCATCCGCCACTGACTTTCCAGTGTTTAACATCATCGGCAAACACCATTTGCCTCATCTCGTGAGCAATGCCGTATGCGAGAGACTCATGGGCGGCGATGACTTTTTCCTCCGCGGACAAGCAATGGAAGATATCGAGTTTGGTCTGCGCTTCAGCGGTTTCCAGCGCGAAAATCTGCACGTAGCGCGCAAGGTCATTGTCGAGACTCGACAGGTATTCACGCAGACGTTGATGATCAACGGATTTCTGACTGAAATACCAATTCATCGGGTGGATCAGAAAGCGTGAGTGGGGAGAGGTGATCCGGCGCCCTGCGGCCAGGAACATGATGATGCCCATCGATTCGATGTTCCCCGCATTGATTGCACACAATGGCACTGGCAGCGATTTCAGGAAGGTATAAAGCGTGAAACCGAAATTGGTACTGCCCCCGGATGTGGACAGGTTCAACAGTAAAGACGTGGCACCTTGATCTATGGCTTCGAGACAGCAATCCCTGAAACGCTCGGTGGTTGCCTGGTCGATCTGGCAATGAAAATGCACGATATGTTCGGTCATGGCCCGACCTCCGAAATCCATTATTTGTAAAGCTGCGTATGCGCTATGCAGTCTAGTAAATATTGATCTTTCGTTAGCGAAATATTCGACTTTATCAACCGGTTTTTGAGTGCCTGTTCCGTCAGTCGAAAGTCTTTATTTTTCATTGAACTAACGTCGTAAATCCACTGGTCGCGAAGCCTTTTTTTTGTTCAAACTTTCGATTTTCCATGCTATCCGAATTAAACGGGCGACTGCTCGTGTCAACGATTCAGAGGTGATTGAAATGGCCAATACAGGAAATAACAATCCCGGCAATTTTTCTAATGACCGAGATAAGGCATCCGAAGCTGGCAAGAAAGGTGGCCAAGCTTCAGGCGGTAATTTCGCCAATGATCCACAACGAGCATCTGAAGCCGGCCAAAAAGGTGGCCAGGCATCAGGTGGACAACAATCGAGAGATGCTGATCGTATGTCCGGAGGCGGGCAGGGTACCCAACGCGGTGGAGAGTTCACCGATGACATGGAGGACATGAACAAGCCTGGACAGAAAGGCGGACAGGCATCGGGTGGACGGCAATCCAACGAGGCTGGTCAATCCACCGGTGGTGGTCAGCAAAGTGGACGCGGCGGCAATTTTGCCGATGACAGGGACAAGGCGTCTGAAGCAGGCCGCAAAGGAGGAGAAAACAGTGGTGGCGGAGGGCGTCAGTCCTGATGCCTTGTAATCACCAAGCCCCGATTTTTCGGGGCTTGGTTTAAAGTTTCCCGGGTGACTCTTTTGGCTGCTGATCTTTTTTACGAAGCACCACTGTCTGCCGCACTCACCTGAATCAAAGCATGAACACGCGAACTGAGTTCATTCAGGCTGAAGGGTTTGGTCAGCACCTTGGTAGTGGCATCGACAGAAATCAGGCTGGAGCCACCTGCGAAACCGGTGATGAACAGCACCTTCATTTGCGGGAATTTCAATTTCAGTTCAGCCGCCAGGCTGATCCCGTTCATCATGCCGGGCAGACCAATGTCAGTCAGGAGCAAATCCAGGTGCCCGAGCTTTTCTGCCTGCTTTATTGCCGATACGCTATCGACCGCCTCTACTACGCAGTAACCTGTTTCGCTCAATAATTCCGAGGCCATCTGGCGTACCGCGGCTTCGTCATCCACCAGCAAAATAGTTTCGCCGTTCCCCACTGGCTCCGTCGAACCTGATTCGGAATGGGCTTGGGTCTTATCGGGTTCAGAATTGTCCACTGGAAAATACAGGGTTACGGTGGTGCCGACGCCGACGCTGCTGTGGACCCGCACCTGCCCACCGGATTGTTGGGTAAATCCATAGATCATTGAAAGACCCAGGCCAGTTCCTTCGCCGATTTTCTTGGTGGTAAAAAACGGATCGAAAATGCGCGACAAAAGCTCTGGTTTGATCCCGGTGCCGGAATCTGTCACGGATATGCTCACATAGGATCCTGTAGGCATCATTTTCTCGGAAGACGACGCTTCATCTATCACGCATCGGTCGACCGAAAGATCCAGCGTACCGCCATTGGGCATGGCATCTCTTGCGTTGATGGCAAGATTGAGCAGGGCATTCTCCAGCTGATTGAGATCGCACTTGATACGATCACTGGTCTTGAACGAGCACCCCACTACAATGCTCGGCCCGACCGAACGGCGGATCATGTCTTCAAAATCGGCCACTACTTTGCGAGGTTCGATAATTTCGGGGTTGAGTGATTGCTGTCTCGAAAACGCCAGCAGACGTTGCGTCAAAGCGGCTGCGCGAGACGCTGAGGTCATCGCAATCGAGTTGTAACGGGCCAGTTTGTCATGGCGACCGGCATCAATTCGACGTTGCATCAGCTCCAGGTTACCGATGATGCCCGCCAACAGGTTGTTGAAGTCGTGGGCAATGCCACCGGTCAGTTGACCTACCGCTTCCATTTTCTGACTCTGCCGAAGCTTGAGTTCCGCCATCGCCCGTTCATGTTGTTCGGCTTCCAACTGCTGAGTGCGCTGATTGATTCGGTCCTCCAGCAGCTCGTTCCAATCTCGCAATGCGTTCTCTAGCTGAACCCGATCGTCGATGTCTTCAATGGTGCCGTACCACTGCTCGCAATGACCGTCGATACCGAGGCTGCACAACGCGCGGACGCGGAACCAACGATATTCTCCGGTGCCTTTGCGTAAGCGGATTTGAGAGTCGAAAGGCTGCAAGGTGGTCAATGATTGATCCCAGAGCACTATCAACGCCGTCTTGTCCTCAAGATGCACCGCGTTGGACCATTGACGATCCAACGTTTGCTCAGGTGTCAGGCCGGTGTATTCATACCAGCGATGATCGATGGAAATGAGATTGCCGTTTTTGTCGGCCGTCCAGGGCCAGAGCGGATTGAGTTCAGCCGCTATTCGATAGTGCCTTTCACTTTCCCGTAGCTTTTTTTCGGTCAAGCGCATGGCTTGCATGGTTTTGGAACGCTTTAAAGCTGCGCCAAGCAAATTGCTGTAACCGCGAAGAAAATCGATATCGCTGTCGGTGAACTGGCGAGGGATTCGACTATCCACCTCAAAAATGCCGAATGGACGTTCTCCATCGGCACCGTGGACGAGCACGTTGACGAACGCTTTAACGCCGTTTTCGATTTGAAAATCGTGATAGCGAAAGCGGGTTTCCGTTGCAATATCCGTTGAAATGACCGGGCCGTTCGTGTCCAGAGAGTGACGTTCAGGGGTTCCCTCGCAGGCTTTTACTTTCACCTTCCCGACGACATTGGGTGCCCAGCCCACACCATTTCGCACAAAAAAAGTGATCTCGTCTTCCAACAACAGCATGAATTTCGCCATGTTGGTTCCGAGCCCGTCGCCGACCAAGCGGCAAGCTTCATCGAGAATTTGCTCCAAATCATCTGACGCCAAGGCCAGCTCGCCAAATTTGGCAAGCACCTTGCGCTGGCGCAGAAGCGTCTCCTCGATTGCCATGTCATCACCTATGGGGTTTTAGTATCCGAGGGCCGGGCACTGGCCTAGGTTCAAACGATGTGATCAAAAGCAGTTTGTCTTTGCTTCCTGCAGCGCGTTCAGTCAAACCAGACAGGGATTTCAGGGGTGTTGAACGGGCCGATCACAGGTGATATGTAAATCCTTTGAACTGTGTCTAAAGCTAGAAATTAGGCGATAAGACACAACTTCAGGGAATTAAGTTGCTTGATAGGGCTGGGCCTTAATTCTATAATTTTGGGAATTAACTGGCACAGAACAGGCTGGGTGCACTCTATGTTGGATTTAAGCTTCAGCAAGCCGAGCGAGGTCGTCAAGCGCCTCTGCGATCGCTTGCGCACAGAGCGCTTGGCGCAGGATATGACACAAGCCGACTTGGCCGGACGTGCCGGCATCGGCACAAATACAGTCTCCAACCTTGAAGCCGGGCGCAATGTCGGATTCGAGAACGTCGTTCGGGTGGCGATGGCTCTTGGCCGAACCAAGGAACTGGAAGGCCTGTTTCTGCCTAGACTGGACAGCATCGAGGACATTCGGCGCTACGAAAACAGCGCCAATCGTCTCCGTACAAAAAGGAAGTCCGGCAATGCTTGAGCAGGTGAACGTCTTCTACGAGGGATGGGGTGAACGATGGCAATGGGGCACGCTGGTCTCCACGACTGCCCTGACCGGTCGCCCGTTGATCGTGTTCGAGTACAGCAATGAAGCCAGGCAAAGGGGCTTGGAACTGTCCTCCTACACGCTGCCGTTGGGGGGGGCTAACTTGCGCCGAGATTTTCCAGAGCACCAACTGTACTTGCCAGGGACTGTTTACGACGCCTTGCCGGATGGGTGGGGCATGTTGCTGATGGACCGTTTGTTCAGGCGTCGCGGGCTCACCACAGCACGCATCGGTTCACTGGAACGGCTGGCCTACATTGGTAGCAATGCAATGGGGGCCATGACGTTTGAGCCCGTGGCACCCGAAGGGCAGGAATCTGAAGTCCACATCCCGCTGCAGCAGCTTGCCGCCGAAGTACAGAAAGTCCTCCATGGAGACGGTGGCGAGTTCCTGCAGACGTTGCTGCTGGTGGGCGGCTCGCCTCAAGGCGCAAGGCCTAAGGCCCTCGTCTATCGCGATCCAGAAACTGGCGGATTTACCACTGCCGCCACGCCGGGCTTTGAAGCATGGTTGATCAAGTTCCCGGCCAAAGAAGAACATGCCGAGGTGTGCGCTGTCGAAATGGTCTACGCCGAATGCCTGCGCATGTGCGGTATCGAGACCCCTGACACGCAGTATTTCAGTCTGCCTGATGGGTTGGCGGCGTTCGCCAGTAAGCGATTTGACCGTCGGGATGGTCTACGCGTACCCATGCAAAGCCTCGCGGCGTTTACGGGGGCAAATTACCGCTCCCCGGGAGTGTTGGACTACGTCAACTTCCTGCGGGCAACACAGATGTGTACCAACGACGTGCGAGAAATGGCGCGGGCGTTCGAACGTGCAGTCTTCAACGTTGCGTTCAACAACAGAGACGATCATCCCAAGAACTTCGCCTACATCATGTCGCAAGACGGTCAGTGGAGACTGTCACCGGCTTACGACGTGACCTTCTGCGAGGGGCCAAGTGGATATCACCAGATGGATGTGATGGGGGAAGCACTGTCGATTTCCCGCACGCAAATGCTTCGGCTGGCCGAGGAAGCCGAGGTGCCCCCGGAGATTGCAGGCAGAATGATTGACGGCATTTGTGATGTGGCGAGCCAGTTTGAAAGCATCGCCGAGAACCTGTATCCACAGGTTATTACTCGAGACACCTTGCGCACGATCCAAGACCGCATCGATCAGAACGTAGCTCGGTTACACCGTGGTCCATAGTGTGTGGAAAGGCAAAATAATCAGATTAGGAGCCTGCCCGACGACACTTAAAGACTATCCGGGTCCCCGAAAAACATCGAGATGATCCTCTAGCTAGAGGGTTATGGCTTGAATAAAATCAAAATGTACCCCCAGTTGTACCCCCAGTCGCCCATCAAGGATCCAAGATCGAGAATGGCGACTGCTGACAGCGATGTGAATGGAACAACTTGGTGCCCAGTAGACTTCGAACCCGCTCCGAAGCAGAGCCGGCGCTTAAACCGAGGCAAGCATGATTTTGTTTTTGACTGGAATTGCGACGGGCGGTACGTACAATATCCATCATCCAACGGCGAATATCACCCGATACCATCAATGCCGCGAGCGTGGATGTATGAGTTCCACACTTGGGTGAACCACGACCAGGGCAGTGCAGACTACGTCGGTAGCGTCTGGCGGCGCCGTTATACGACCCCCCAACCGGCGTTCATGTGATGTCCAAAGGGGCTGAGTGTCCCAAGTAAATCAAAATGTAGGTGTCCAGCGCTGTCAAGCTCGCTGAGGGCGAGACCTGGACGGCTTAAAATGGCTCTTAACGCAATCCTGGGAATGACGGGAACATAAACGCCGATTTGATTGATGATGTTCGTGCGAGCAAACACATCTAACAAAGTCGCGTACGTAGGCGCGATATTCATACTTTCCTTCCGTTTTGGGAGGGTTTTTCTCTCGTTTCTATCAGGCCTGATGGTGACGCCCTGCAGATCGACCTCATCCCCCAAGCTAACCGATTTCCTACCTGCAGCGGCTGCAACGAGCCCAGAACCACCCCGCCCATGAATATTGCCAACGGCTTATTTGAGACCTGCCTGGTCTCGGGCACTCGCTGCAGTTAAGCGTCGAACTCAGACGAGTCGGGTGCGGCCGTTGTGGCAAACGCATGGAGGCTGTCAGCTGGCTGGGTCGTTACTCTCGTATGACGCGTCGCTTGGCTGAAGCCGTTATCCAAACCGGCCGACGGTCGCCTACCTTGCATGTGGCTCAACTGTTCGGATTGCACTGGGACAGCGTGCGATTACTGGAGCGACGGGCGCTACAGACGGAGCTCGACGAGTTTGCCCTACTCCAAGGGCATCGATACACCAGCGTCGTACAGGATGCGGACTCCGCCGGGTCGGCGAAGGACGTAGACGGGCCGCTATCAGACTCTTCTTCGAAGAGCTGGGGGCCTTAAGGCTGCTCGCAAATAGAGACGGTGGCGATGGACAAGAATATTGCTTTCGACCTCGAGGTGCGCCAACACTGCCCGCAAGCACGAGTGGTCTACGACCCGTTTATGTAGTGGCCAAATACGGCCGAGAAGTGCTTGCCCGTGTACGAGTCGATGAGGCCCACCGCCGCGCCATGACAAGCCCGCGCGCAAAGTCATCAAAGCTCGCTGGTTACTGCTGCGCAATCCGGGTAACCGCAAGAGTGAAGATCAGCAGGAGCACCTGCAGGATCTGTTGGCTGCAAACCAATCACTGATGACGGTTTATCTGGATGAAGCCAGAGCTCAAAGCACTCTGATCGCCCCTTTCCGCTTGAGGCTGGAGATCATCCTGGAAGCACAGGTTACGTCTAGCGAATGAAAGCGAAATACCGGATCTGAAGCAGTTCGCTATACGCTTGAAGGGTTACTGGCAGGACATTTTGAGCAGGATTCGCTGGCCGATGCACACCAGTCGACTGGAGGGGATCAATAACCGCATCAAGGTGGTTAAGCGTGTGGCCTACGGCTACTGGGGCAGCGAATTCTCTTTTACGAAGATTAACAGCGACTTTCCCGGCAATCGGTGAGGAACCTCAAAAATGGCACGCTCTATTCTGAAGCAGGGAAGTATTAATTAGTCCCAGTCTCCCGGGAAGCAATCGTGATGACGCGCGCGGCACACCGCTGACCAAAAGAAAACGACGGGAGGCGGCGCAGTGGCGTGAGATGGCCTAACCTTCAAGCACAACGCTTACATGAAATAATCATTGCTACGATGGGTTTCGACGCGATAGCGCTTAGCGAAACTGGCGCATTGTGGGCGTGGCGATAGAGGGCAGAATGGCGCGAAACTACGGGTTGTACGGGGATTTGAGGGGCTATCGAGGATAGGGCTGCGCGAATGAGTTTAATCAGGATAGGCGCGGGAGCCCGGTGATTATGACTTGAAGAATATCGAGCAGAGCCGTACTCCTCACGCACTAGGTGCAAGTTGCGCTGACAAGCCTGCGTGGTTGGCGCATTCTGTGTTTTGCAGCGCCAGTGCGTGCCCTATCTAGCTCCAGCTGGCAGGGGTTGATGCACGCATTATTTGACCAGGCCAGTTGTCGTCGAGGCGCGGAAGACTAGCCACACTCGATGGCGTACTCAGTCACTGCAAAGTCTTCCGTCTGGCGCCGGGAATTGTGCTCACTGTCGGAGAATCGCAGGTGCACGACTGGATTAGGCCTGAGAAGGCACAAAACGACGGCTAAACCATCGGAACTGCGTTAGCTATCTGTGGCAACCTCCCCGTCGGATCTTGGGTCTGGGTAGGCAGTTAGGTAAGACCTATGGCTCACTGGGCGAGAAAACGTTTGGCTCCGAGGAATAGCCGCAAGAGCCGAAGGTCGCCGGCTGTTGATACTTCATGCTTTTGGGCATCTGATCCTGCTGGCGGATTTGACTATGCAACCATAGGAACTTGCCGCGCTACCGAACTGATGGTGTACACTCGGGCGGCTTGATATTCAAGTTCCTTACTTTTCTTACCCGCCTTGTGCGGGTTTTTTTTGAGAAGCACCATGACACCCGTTTTTGATAAAAGCGCGGCTTTAGGGTTCTGATTAATAACCGATTGTTGTCGTTCAAGATTACCTCAGCTTCACGAGTTATCCGACGGTTCACGTTGTGCAGCGAGTACCCATACGTCGCGTGGCACCGCCATCCGCAACGACAGTTGGAAAGCCTGCCGCTGGCAAGCGGTCTGCCGATCAAGTCCGGACGTCTTGAGCAGCGAACCAAATCGGATTTGAACTTCATTACGCACCTAGATAAACGATGACCGCATAATCAAAATCGCAGACAGCAAACAGCGGCATGTTATGACCTAACTGCCTAGACTCACTGTATTGGCATTCCGTACGCCAACGGCAAGTGTTTGGTAGGTGCCCCGCAAAATTTTCCCGACTCGACAATAAGTCAATTAAGAGCATCGTCATCGATACGTAGCAATTCACAATAAGCCCCGCCGGAAGGGACTTATTCACCCTCTTGGACCAATGCAGACCGCCCTGGGCAACCTGGTGGTACCCACTGATTGTTGGAACTCCCCCCTTTCGGAGCTGTGTTGAACCACACCGTCCAGCCTGTATGGGGGATATAAAAATTGAGGGTATTTCCTACAGACGGTAGTCACGCTTATCTTGATCATCGTTGCTTCGTCGAGAGGGGCCTTCGCGTAGCGTGGGTGGTAGGCATCCTTTCAGTCACTTATAACTCGATCAAAGCAATAGGAAAGACATGCCATTCCCTACTTATGACGCGTTTGGTGGTTTTGCAAATTCCGTTCTTCCATTCAGTAAGCGACGAAAAAAACTTCCCGGCCCGGTAGATTTGGATACGTTGAATACCGGCGTTACCCGCATTATTGATGTCTACGCCGCGGATTATGCATCGGTGGTTCGAGATAACCCAGCACCGTTGGCGACTTTAAATGATTCACAAAAAAATACTGAAGTAGCGATTGTCGGCGCGGGTATGGCTGGTCTTTGCGCGCTATACGAACTGACCCGTTGCGGGTTAAAGCCCACAATTTTTGAAGCATCCGGTCGACTAGGCGGAAGATGTTATACCGAGCATTATAGCGGACCTGCAACTGGAGCTGATCCCGCCGAAATGGGAGCGATGCGTTTCCCGGACACTGCAAAACTGATGTGGCATTATTTTAAGAAGACAGTTGAGAAAACTGAGAACCCAAACCCTGTC
Source organism: Pseudomonas sp. Sample_24 (assembly GCF_004307605.1). Classification (NCBI taxonomy): domain Bacteria; kingdom Pseudomonadati; phylum Pseudomonadota; class Gammaproteobacteria; order Pseudomonadales; family Pseudomonadaceae; genus Pseudomonas; species Pseudomonas sp. Sample_24. Next base: position 7,392 of record NZ_RCNW01000160.1, on the reverse strand, counting down.
TTCCAGCCGTTCCCCAATCCTGGCATTGTCGCCACAGCGTTGAACGTTGAGGGCAATACTTCGTGTTGGATTTCTGACCCGTCCTCAGAAGATTTTGGGTTGCCTCCTCGTGTAAACAAGTTAGGTGTCGAGTTTGATGACGTGTTCTTAATGGAAACAACTGTAGAAGTCGCACCACAGGTATATTGGGGGTTACACGAAGCTGCTGCGGCACTCAAAAAAGCAATATTGTCAAGTCATGAGGAAGAGTACCTTTTTTCCTATTGGACAGCAATCATCAACAAATTTGATCACGTCAGCGTCGAAATGTTCGTCCGAACAAAACTTCAAGGTCCGGATGCGCAAGCCAATTGGACTGAGAGCGACGTGAGGTTGTTTAAAGCAGTAGGGTTCGGAACGGGAGGGATGGGGCAGGATTTTCCAACCTCAATGGTGGATTTTATTCGTTATGATCTCTGGGACTATGAAGCGCTTTATCGCTGGGGCCCCGATTATACGTCAACAGGATTTGCTGAATCGTTTTTTAAGTTAAGTCTAGAAGAAGGCTTGCCACGTGAAAACCTGATTAAGAGTGCAGCCTTCGACATTCATCGCTCACTGCTTGAATCTAATAAAATAGGGGTTCGATATGTTGACCCCGATACGAACGAAGTCACTTTAAAACTCTTCGATTATGTCATCATTGCGACAAGTAACCCAGCAATGATGCAACCAATGCTACTTGATAGCGGAGATAGTAGTATTTATCCCGCGTCTCGTGCTCAGCGCCCGTTCGGCTATATAGCCTCAGATTTACAGGCTCCGCTCACGCTCTATACGAAGCAGATTAGAGAATCGATTCGCAATGTTGAATTTTATCCATCGACGAAAATTTGGGCCGCGACTCATGGCGACTATTTAAAAAGTCCAGAATGGCCTAAAGTTGAAGGCGCTGATGGGGTTAAGCACCCTGTAAGATGGATAGTCACAGATCGTCAACTTGGTCAAACCGCTATTTTTCCGAACGAGGACGGATCTAAATGTTCTGTGCTATTAACCTATCAGAATGGCATTGATGCACTGCGCTATCATCCCCTGCCGTTGCCCATTCCTCAACCACCCAGCGTAGTTTCGAAAATCCAGTACGCGCTTGCAACGAACCAATTAACGCTCAGTTATGTTGGGATGTCTTCTAATAATCCCGGAACGACCCCGCTTAATGAGTTTGGCGATATCCTTAATAATAAATTTCTGGAGTCGGGTATTCCTGGGGAAAATACGTTTAAAATTGAATGGCATAATGAGGCGTATTTTCAAGGTGCATTCCGCTTGCTTCTAGCGGGTCAATATAATTACAATGCTGTACTCGCTTTTCAGTATACCGTTGCATCTCCATCTCGTTATATGGAAAACGGTACTGAAGTAATTCCAGAGGCATATCGTAGGGTGTTTCTTGCTGGCGAATCTGCTTTTTTCCTGGATGGGTGGATTGAAGGTCCTTTGTATTCTGGTGTCAACGCGGCTACTGCCGTGCTCCACTCTATTCAAGGTGTGGGTGGTGATCTAAGAACATCAAAGTTTTTGGATCCGACCTACGTATGGAGGTTTCGTAATAACGCTCAAACCAACTCCGTCGATTTTTGGAACGATTCGATGGAATAACAGCTAAAAATTTTGATGCACTCATACGAAACGTATAAAAGGCAGAGATTTACGCAATTTCAGTGCAGAAACTGATCTAAACCCCGCGGAAGCGGGGTTTTTATTGGGTGCGCCATTGCATTGCTCGTTGCGCGCAAGCGCAATCAGTGGGTGTTGTGGCCTCGCTGGTGACTTGGAAGCGAAAGTCCTCTACACACCCCGGCAATGGGATGTGTTAGCCAGAGATAAGTCGTAGTCGGTTTCAGCGAATCTGAAGAATGCCCAAGGCAAAATGCTGGGCTAACGAACAGTAAGCGGATAGAGATGGTGCCGGGAGGTAAAGCTGTCCAAGCTGTCAAAGCCCGATATTTGCAGGGAGCGCTGTGTCGTGGGCCCGACAGGCATAAGCAGGTAGGTCGCGTGATTTACCCTGAGAGATCTGCACGTTTGCCTGTGCTATCGAGCATCGACCATCGCGTGGAAGTCAGTTGACTCGGTAGTCAGTGGCGAGTACCCATCCAAAGAGCCGAACAGGTTATTGATCTGGAGCTGTAATTGCGGGTCATCGCTTCGTGCGCTACGGTGGCGACGCAGCGAGGTATGACGGCCATGATTGTTTAAACCCGATATTTGTATGTAACACTGTGACGGATCCGACCGGCATAAGCAGACGGACGAATTATGGTGGAGGCTTATACGTTTGCCATTGCGCTACCGAACTTCATGAGGCGTCGGGATGAAACTGCATAATTCAGCCGAAACCGTAGCAAGGTCGCTAACCGCGCCACTAAGGGTCGCTTAGATTACGCCGCCAGTGGGCGCCCGCGTCTCGCTGAATACCGAAATGCAGGAAATTTTAGCTCTGCAGCTGTTAATTTAGTCCGGGTCGGTATCCTAGTATGACGACCAACAGTGCGAAGGTACCAGCGGCCAATGTGGCGTGGCGGGCTTCAAACAAATATACGGGCTAGCAAACAATTCGATCTATAAGTAATATGGTTGAATGAAGTTAAAAATGCTAGGAAATGTCGTTTAACTTCCCAATCAAAATTTTTTATATATTTCTCTAGGTTGGCGACTATTTGCAAAATTATATTCATATTTATTTAACGTTTTTTTGACCTTCCGCTGTGCACCTTGTACCAACCACTACATCACCGTACACCCGCTGATTGTCGCCATGCATGAATCGGCGCTCGGCGTAACACCCTTTATACCTTATCAGGAGCGTGTTTTTTATGAGTACCCATACCAACCTAAACAAACTGCCGGAAATAACCTTGGCTTTCTGGGTTATGAAAATCTGTGCTACCACCCTCGGCGAAACCGCCGGCGATCTGTTGTCTATGACCTTAAACGTGGGCTACGCTATGAGTTCGTTGATCCTGATCAGCGTCTTTTGGCTGACGCTTGGCTTGCAACTGTTTTCGAAGAGTTATAATCCAGTGCTGTATTGGATCGTGATTCTCTCCACCAGTACTGCGGGCACGACAATGTCGGATTTTATGGACCGTACTCTCGGCTTAGGCTATGCCTCGGGTTCGCTCATTCTGATCTGCATGCTGATCACGATTTTTGCGGGTTGGCGCCGGAGCGAATTAAAGCTGTCTGTGGACAGCATCTACACCACTAAGGGTGAGTTGTTCTACTGGGCAGCCATTCTTATTTCTAACACTCTGGGTACGGCGCTAGGTGACTATTTGGCAGATGATTCCGGCCTTGGCTTTGCCGGTGGCGCACTGCTGATTGGTTCGGCAATTACCGCAGTGGTGCTAGCCAGGTTTTACACCACTGTCTCTGGCGTGCTGTTGTTCTGGGTGGCGTTTGTCCTCACCCGTCCGTTCGGTGCAACCCTTGGCGACTTATTGACTAAGCCGCATGAAAAAGGTGGTTTGGACTTTGGTACCATCGGTTCCTCCTTGGTACTTGCTGCGGTCTTAGTAGTCCTGGTGGCCGTCGCTGCGAAAGCCCGCCGAGTGGGGCAAGCGTGCGGTTAAAGACCAGTTTGCGTTGACCGTTCTCAACTTAGAGGCTAGCGAAAATTTTGTCTTGGTGAGTGACTAGAGAGCCTGCTACGCGGGCTTTCTACGTCCTGATTTAATTGACGCAACATAAGTCTGCAAGTTGCACGGCGTCCCTCGATGAAGCCGTGCGGCCACGCAACGTGGTGATTGAGTGCGCGTCGAGAGGTTGGGCCGAGGTCAGGCCAGCTGGAAGATCTGACCTTTTCAACAGAATCGGCCAAATGCGGACATAAATGCGTGTCAACTCATGACTCACGGCGGCATCTGTCTGTTGAGAATCACCAACGGCCACGTGTTGGGCGGTGAGCAATGGCTCCAGGCTATCGACCGTGTGGCGTTGGCCAGTCTTCATACCGTTTGATGGGGCGATCGTGATGTCGTCCTCAGGTTCGCTGGTGTTGCGATAGAGGATTGGGCTGCGTTGGATGTTGCATTGGGATGCTCAACGACTGTTCGTTGGTATTTTGCCGCAGAACATCCCCTGAGATATCTCCCGTATATCGCTAGTCATGAAGATCGCTGCCGCGCGTAGTTCCTTGCTTATACTGAGTGCTCCCACTGAAGGGGCGCTAACAATAGGTGAGAGCTGCATGAGATCTGCTTCGAAACGTCCCAATTCGTTGCCTGAGCGAGATGGGATCACTCCAAGTCATCTACGGTTTCCCGTGGTAGGCATCGGCGCTTCCGCTGGTGGGCTCAATGCATTGAAGACTTTTTTCGAGCAGATGCCTGCCAATAGCGGCATGGCATTCGTTGTTGTGCTGCACCTCTCACCCGACCATGAAAGCGTGGCCGACCGCATGCTCCAGGCGTCGACAGACATGCCAGTGCAGCAGGTCAATGATGCGCTCCCCATTCAGCCCAATCATGTGTACGTCATTTCACCAGCCAGCCAGCTATCGATGAACGACGGCTATCTTCGGCTGACGTCTTCTCGGCGGCCATTTGGCATCCATATCGCCATTGATCTGTTCTTCCGCGATCTGGCTGATGTGCACAAGGAATATGCCTTTTGCATCGTGCTTTCTGGGACGGGTAGCGATGGCGCCGTGGGGCTGTCGCGTATCAAAGAACAAGGTGGTGTGACAATCGTACAAACCCCCACTGATGCCGAGTTCGACGGCATGCCCTTGGCGGCTATTGCTACAGGTTTGGTCGATGTGGTGCTGCCTGCGGCAGAAATCCCGCACAAGCTTGTAGAACTGTGGGAGAACTCGCAGTCCATCAAGTTGCCGCCTCCGCACGATATACGACTCCCAGCGGACATTGCGGAACCTGACCGTGCTGAAACCGAGCACGCTCTGCAGGATATCCTGCTGCTGTTGCGAACTCGCAGCCCGTGCGCCCTGCCTGTGAGGACGGCACGAGTACTGATCAGCGAGATCGATGCATCGGGGCGTTGACGCTTGACCGGACTATGGCGGACAGCACGGAAAGACGTGCGGATCTATTCATTCATTTCGCGTTTTATGCGCAGCCAATCCTCATAGGCGGCTCTACGCGTTTCATCGGCCAATGTTTTGGCTTCGGAAAAGCGCTTCCAGACGCTTTCATTTCCAAGTTCGTCCTGAATGATTTTGTAAGCAGCGTCGTCCAACTTATCCGCTTGTCGAAACATGGCCGTATTGGCAGCGATCTGCTCATCCCATTGGCATTCATTAGACAGGTGCTTAACTCTGCTCATTTTGCTGTTCCTCTTCCCAAATTACAGCTGACGTTTTTCGCCAGCAGACCCCAGTCACTCCGTTTTATTCCGCCATGGGTCTTGAGAAGCGTTTAAGCGGTGGGCGACCCGGTTTGGGGATAGGGGCAATGCCGGCATCACAGCTCGCCTATTGCCAGGCGTCGGCATTAGTCATCGTCTGCGCTCGGATCACGAAAGACTTGGGCCGCCCTTGGAGCAAGTACTCGATTACAAAAAACTCCACCTTACTCATGCGTACAATTCCTTGGCTTTGAGTAGGTGATGTTGGGCGACAAAGAAGATTCAAAGAATTGGCTGACCAGTCTTAACGATTCGCTCAACGGCCCCGTCCAATTTATTGCCTATGCAAACTTCCATGCCGCCGGTCACCCGGCGGCGTTATGTCCCGAAACGGTCGATGGTCTGCAATAGTTCCTACACGAGTACGCGAGCGTCGGTTGTGTCGTCGGCCTCAGGTACAGGCGTGTGTGGTTCGCCCGGCGTCAGGATGACTTTCCTGCAATCCTACGCTGGAACGCTGCCGACCTGCGAATTGGTCACGGTCTGCTAGGCAATGAGCAGAATGTCGGATGGTTCGAAATCCTACGCTTCCGCCACTAATTTTCATTAAAGCCCTGATATTTCAGGGCTTTTTTGTATCTGATCGTTTTCAGCCCATACCCTAGCCCATACTTCGGGCGCTGGCTTTCAGTGAGCGTCACTGGATTTTTCTGCCCAACGGTCTCGAACCTCTGGGCGTGCGAGCGCGTTTTTCAAAGCAACCCGCAAGCATCAAGGCTGTAGCGCTTCACTGGGCGAAGGTTATGGGTCGACCAGTGCTACGCTAGATCACCTAGCACTGGTAATTACCTTACTGTCTGTTAGGAGCGCTTGGAAAATTCCGCAATCCAAGCTTGAAGCGCTGTGAGGTCAGCCTCAAAAATTTAAGGTCAACGGCGCTGCTAGGCAGTTCGTCCGACTGGGCATGCTCGAAGACTGAATAACGTGTCATCAAATCATCGATGAATACGCAGTCCTCAATGCTTACCTTGGCGATTTTATGTAGCTTCCCCTGAGTATTGATTGCACGACGGAAGCGGCCTACCACATCCGCAAGCAAAATGAACTCGACGGTTTTCTCCACAATAATCCTGAAATCACTGCAAGCGCTTTTCGCTAGGATTTCGTAGCTATCGACTTCGGCGTTCTCTTGATGCTTCGTCAGGTGCTTAACCGTGTGGTCGATCAGGTATTTCACAGCATTAGCTGGTTTGGCGTCGCGGGCACTTTGGGTCGCCACGATACCGGCGGTTTTGTCCATCCTGCGAAGCGAGATCAGCGTTGGCTTGATAGTAGGAACGTCGGGGATTTTTGACAATTTGTCAGTGACAGAATCCACTAGCGAAACCAGCGAAAGTCTATGGGTGAAAATGATGACCTGCCTCGTATGCGACAACTGCACGAGGCGCTCCACGACTTTCTCTTCGAAATCCTGGTCTAGTGATGAGATCGGATCGTCAAAGATAAAGGGGGCCAGCTGATTAGAACCTGTGGTATCCGCCAAGAACGCGGCGAGTGCAGCTATTCGAGTCTCGCCCTCACTTAGAATGTACTCTGGACCATGCGCACCGTGAGCCCCCACCAGATTCAAACCGAAAGTGATTTTTCCCTTGCCCCCGGATTTGCTTTGCGGTGAAACGGGGATGCGGTGGCCGCCCAAAAGCTTAAGTTCTTTAACAAACCGAGCCTGATAGCCAGCATCCAGTTCGGTTTTGGCAAGCTCATTTTTCTTCGTGGTGAGCGAGTTGGTCGCAGCCGAGCGTGATGCTTTGTCTAGAGAGGCAACTGCTGTGAGGCGGGTTTTCTCGGTGACAATCGAGGATTTGTTCTGATGAAGCCATTGCTTCGCCTGAAGCGTGAGGACGCGCTGATGCATGGCCTGGCGGTGCTCATCTTTCTGAAGTGCAGCGAGGCTTGCCTCTTCAGTAGCCAGGGTCGCGGACTTCGTTTTCACAGCCTCATTGATCTTCGACCAGTCAAAAAGGTGCTGACCATCGAGGGGTA
>NZ_RCNW01000434.1:0-2702 GCF_004307605.1 Pseudomonas sp. Sample_24 | reverse complement strand
AACCGCTTTGAGCTGGTCATGCTCTCTACCAAGCGTGCCCGTCAACTGGCCACCGGCGGCAAAGAGCCGAAAGTAGCCTGGGAAAACGACAAGCCTACCGTCGTCGCGCTGCGTGAAATCGCTGAAGGCCTGATCGACTACGCAGCTATCGCTGAAGCCGAAATCGTTGAAGATGAACCGCTTTTTGCTGCATTCGAGGACGAGTCCAACGAGGCCGTCTAAGCCTATGCCTGGTCGACGTAGCACGGCGCGGGATCACAGCTTACGGCAGGAGACATCATGCCGAGCATAGACGCCCTCGCCGATCGCTTATCGACCTACCTCGGCAAAGACCAGGTCAACCTGGTCCGCCGAGCGTATTTCTACGCCGAACAAGCCCACGACGGCCAACGCCGACGTAGCGGCGAGGCGTATGTCACGCATCCTCTTGCCGTGGCCAATATTCTTGCCGACATGCACATGGACCATCAGAGCCTGATGGCGGCCATGCTGCATGACGTGATCGAAGACACCGGTATCGCCAAGGAAGCGCTGCAAGCGCAGTTCGGCGAAACCGTGGCCGAACTGGTCGACGGGGTCAGCAAACTGACCCAGATGAACTTCGAGACCAAAGCCGAAGCCCAGGCCGAAAACTTCCAGAAAATGGCCATGGCCATGGCGCGTGACATTCGCGTGATCCTGGTCAAGCTGGCCGACCGCCTGCACAACATGCGCACGCTGGAAGTGCTGTCCGGCGAAAAACGCCGGCGCATCGCCAAGGAAACCCTGGAGATCTATGCGCCCATCGCCAACCGGCTGGGCATGCACGCCATCCGCATAGAATTCGAAGACCTCGGCTTCAAGGCCATGCACCCGATGCGTTCCGCGCGGATCTACCAGGCCGTCAAACGCGCCCGGGGCAACCGCAAGGAAATCGTCAACAAGATCGAAGAGTCCCTCAGCCATTGCCTGGCCGTCGACGGCATTCAGGGCGAGGTCAGCGGTCGACAGAAACACCTCTACGGCATCTACAAGAAAATGCGCGGCAAGCGTCGGGCCTTCAACGAGATCATGGACGTCTATGCGTTCCGGATCATCGTCGACAAGGTCGATACCTGCTACCGCGTGCTGGGTGCTGTACATAATTTGTACAAACCGCTGCCGGGTCGCTTCAAGGACTACATCGCGATTCCCAAGGCCAACGGCTACCAATCGCTGCACACCACACTGTTTGGCATGCACGGCGTACCGATCGAGATCCAGATCCGCACCCGCGAAATGGAAGAAATGGCCAACAACGGCATCGCCGCCCATTGGCTGTATAAATCCAGCGGCGACGAGCAGCCAAAAGGCACGCACGCCCGCGCTCGCCAGTGGGTCAAAGGCGTGCTGGAAATGCAGCAGCGTGCGGGCAACTCGCTGGAATTCATCGAAAGCGTGAAGATCGACCTGTTCCCGGACGAGGTCTACGTGTTCACGCCCAAAGGCCGGATCATGGAGCTGCCCAAAGGCTCCACGGCGGTCGACTTCGCTTACGCGGTGCACACCGACGTCGGCAACAGCTGCATTGCCTGCCGGATCAACCGCCGTCTCGCGCCGCTGTCCGAACCGCTGCAAAGCGGCTCCACGGTCGAGATCGTCAGCGCGCCCGGCGCGCGGCCGAATCCGGCGTGGCTCAATTTCGTGGTCACCGGCAAGGCGCGGACACACATCCGCCATGCGCTCAAGCTGCAACGTCGCTCCGAATCCATCAGCCTGGGCGAACGCCTGCTGAACAAGGTCCTCAACGGTTTCGACAGCTCGCTGGAGAAAATCCCGGCCGAGCGGGTCAAGGCGATGCTGGTTGAATACCGCCAGGAACTGATCGAAGACTTGCTGGAAGACATTGGCCTGGGCAATCGCATGGCTTATGTGGTGGCTCGTCGACTGCTCGGCGAAGGCGAACAGTTGCCAAGCCCGGAAGGTCCGCTGGCAATTCGTGGCACCGAAGGGTTGGTACTCAGCTATGCCAAATGCTGTACGCCAATCCCGGGCGACCCGATTGTCGGCCACCTGTCCGCAGGCAAAGGCATGGTCGTGCACCTGGACAACTGCCGCAACATCAGCGAAATCCGTCATAACCCGGAAAAATGCATCCAGCTGTCATGGGCCAAAGACGTCACCGGCGAATTCAACGTCGAGCTGCGCGTGGAGCTGGAACACCAGCGTGGCCTGATCGCGCTGCTGGCCAGCAGCGTCAACGCGGCCGACGGCAACATCGAGAAAATCAGCATGGACGAACGCGATGGTCGTATCAGCGTGGTCCAGTTGGTGGTCAGCGTGCACGACCGTGTACACCTGGCCCGCGTGATCAAGAAACTGCGTGCCCTCACCGGGGTGATTCGCATCACTCGCATGCGTGCATAGCGCGCAAACGTAGCCACCTCTTACAAGGAGTCATCAATGACCAAGACCGTTATCACCAGCGACAAGGCCCCGGCCGCCATCGGTACTTACTCCCAGGCGATCAAGGCAGGCAACACCGTTTACATGTCGGGTCAGATTCCTCTGGACCCAAAAACCATGGAACTGGTTGAAGGCTTCGAAGCCCAGACCGTCCAGGTCTTCGAGAACCTCAAAGCCGTGGCCGAAGCCGCCGGCGGTTCGTTCAAGGACATCGTCAAACTGAACATCTTCCTCACCGACCTGAGCCACTTCGCCAAGGTCAACGAGATCATGGGCAA
>NZ_RCNW01000057.1:0-2709 GCF_004307605.1 Pseudomonas sp. Sample_24 | reverse complement strand
CGATGCACGAAGATGAAGCGCGCCTGAACATCAAGAAGCCGGACATGGAACCGCGCGCCACGGATCACATCCCCGGCATGCACGCGATGATCCAGACCCTGATCGACAAGGGTTACGCCTACGCCCCGGGCAATGGCGACGTGTACTACCGCGTCGGCAAATTCATGGGCTATGGCAAGCTGTCGCGCAAGAAGATCGAAGACCTGCGTATCGGCGCCCGCATCGAAGTCGACGAGTCCAAGCAGGACCCGCTGGACTTCGTGCTGTGGAAGGCCGCCAAGCCGGGCGAGCCGAGCTGGGAATCCCCGTGGGGCGCCGGGCGTCCGGGCTGGCACATCGAATGCTCGGTGATGTCGACCTGCTGCCTGGGCGAGACCTTCGACATTCATGGCGGCGGCAGCGACCTGGAGTTCCCGCACCACGAAAACGAAATCGCCCAGAGCGAAGCGGCCACCGGCAAGACCTACGCCAACGCGTGGATGCATTGCGGCATGATTCGCATCAATGGCGAGAAGATGTCCAAGTCCTTGAACAACTTCTTCACCATCCGCGACGTGCTCGACAAGTACCACCCGGAAGTCGTGCGTTACCTGCTGGTGTCGAGCCATTACCGCAGCGCCATCAACTATTCGGAAGACAACCTCAAGGACGCCAAAGGCGCTCTGGAGCGTTTCTACCATGCGTTGAAAGGCCTGCCGAGCGTAGCCCCGGCCGGCGGCGAAGCCTTCGTCGAGCGTTTCACTCAGGTGATGAACGACGACTTCGGCACGCCGGAAGCTTGTGCGGTGCTGTTCGAGATGGTTCGCGAGATCAACCGTCTGCGCGAGAGCGATCTCAATGCCGCGGCCGGTCTGGCGGCCCGTATGAAAGAACTGGCTAGCGTGTTGGGCGTGTTGCAGCTTGAGGCTGATGACTTCCTGCAGGCCGGCGCCGAAGGGCGAGTGGACGCAGCCGAAGTCGAAGCGTTGATCGCTGCGCGTCTGGCGGCACGTGCCCGCAAGGACTGGGCCGAATCGGACCGCATCCGCGACCAGCTCACCGCCATGGGCGTGGTGCTGGAAGACGGCAAGGGCGGCACGACCTGGCGTCTGGCTGACTGATGGCTTGATCCGCTTCAAAACGAAACCCGCCTTGTGCGGGTTTTTGTTTTTTGGTGCTGTTCGCGAATTCGGCGCTGACAGGGCGGGCCCCATCGCTGGCAAGCCAGCTCCCACAGTGTCCGTATCGTATACAAAATCGTCGCAGCCCACAGGTTCTGTGGGAGCTGGCTTTTTGATCGTTCCCACGCTCCGCGTGGGAATGCATCCAGGGACGCTCCGCGTCCCATTTAGAGCCGAACGCGGAGCGTCCGTTGAGGCGTTCCCACGCGGAGCGTGGGAACGATCCCTTGTCACTCAGTCTGGCGCAGTCTTTTGTAAAGGGTGTTGCGGCTAACCCCCAGCCTGCGCGCCAGATAGGAAATATTGCCCCCGGCCGCCTGCAATTGCCGGTTCAAATCTTCGACGTCATTCAGATCCACGGCCAGCGGCTCGGGTGTCTCCACCGGCTCCATCTCCAGATCGACGAAAAAATCATCCGGCAAATGCTCTGGCCGCACCGGCTGTTCCTCGGCCATGGCCAGCGCCACCTGCATTACGCTGCTGACCTGACGTAAGTTTCCCGGCCACGGATGGCGCCCGAACAACTCCAGTACCTCGCGACTCAGGCCGGCCCACTGGCTCGGTTCGCGGTGCTGTTCCCACAAACGCTTGAACAGTGCCTCTTTATCACTGCGCTCTCTCAAGGGCGGCAGCTCTAGAGTCAGGCCGCCGATGCGGTAGTACAAGTCCTCGCGGAAACGCCCCAACTGCACCTGCTCGCGCAATGAGCGGTTGGTCGCGGAAATGATGCGGATGTCCACCGGGAACAACTCACTGCTGCCCACCGGTTGCACGCAGCGCTCCTGCAGCACTCGCAGCAGGCGGGCCTGGGTCGGTAGCGGCATGTCGCCGATTTCGTCGAGGAACAGTGTGCCTTTATTCGCCTTGCGGATCAGGCCGATACTGCCTTTCTGGTTGGCACCGGTAAACGCGCCTTTCTCGTAACCGAACAGCTCTGATTCGACCAGTTCAGCGGGGATGGCCGCACAGTTCACCGCAATGAATGCCTGTTTGCTGCGGGAGCTGGCCTGATGCAAAGCCTTGACGAACACTTCCTTGCCAACGCCGGTTTCACCGTGGATCAACAGTGGAATGTCTTTTTCCAGCAAGCGCTCGGCCTGGCGCACAGCTTTTTCTACACGGCTGTCGCCGAAGTGCAGGGTGTTGAGGCTGATAACGGCCGGTGTGGGTACAGTCACAGCCGGTTCGGCGAATACTCGCGGTTGAATCGCAACCTGTTTCGGTCTTTTCAGCAAACACTGGAAGCGGTTGCGCCCGGAAGCCTGCAGAGAGAAGGGCAGCCCTTCGGGTTGATTCAGCAGCTCCAGCAACGAGACCTTGAACAGGCTTTCGACACTGACCCGCGACAGGCGCACGCCCAGCAAATTGTCGGCGCGGCGGTTGGCCGAGAGTACTTGGCCGCTCTCATCGAAAATCAGCAAGCCGGCCCATTGGCTGTCGAGGTTGTTCAGGCCGGTGTTGAAGGTCAATTGGAAATGCTGGCCTTGGAACAGGTTGAGGATCAGCCGGTTTTCCACGGTCTGGCTCATCATCTTGACCATGCCCAGGG
>NZ_RCNW01000056.1:0-2710 GCF_004307605.1 Pseudomonas sp. Sample_24 | reverse complement strand
CCGATGATCAGCGCCCAGCCATCGACCAGAACGAACAGCATGATCTTGAACGGCAAGGAAATGATCAGCGGCGACAGCATCATCATACCCATGGCCATCAACACACTGGCCACGACGAGGTCGATGATCAGGAACGGGATGAAAATCATGAAGCCGATCTGGAACGCGGTTTTCAGCTCCGACGTCACGAAGGCCGGTACCAGAATGGTCAGCGGCGCCTGATCCGGCGAGGCTATGTCCGTGCGCTTGGACAAACGCATGAACAGCTCCAGGTCACTGGTTCGGGTCTGGGCCAGCATGAAGTCCTTGATCGGCACCTGGGCCTTGGCCACCGCATCCTGAGCGCTCATCTTTTCCGCGAGATACGGCTGCAAGGCGTCCTGGTTCACCCGGTCGAACACCGGCGCCATGATGAACAGCGTCAGGAACAGCGCCATGCCGGTGAGGATCTGGTTCGACGGCGTCTGTTGCAGGCCGAGGGCCTGACGCAGGATCGAGAAGACGATGATGATCCGGGTGAAACTGGTCATCAGCATGACGAACGCCGGGATGAAACTCAGCGCAGTCATGATCAGCAGGATCTGCAGGCTGACCGAGTACTCCTGAGCGCCTTCGGCGTTGGTGCCCAAGGTGATCGCCGGGATCGACAGCGGATCGGCGGCGAACGCCAAAGGTGCGGCCAGCATCAGGGCCAGCGTCAAGACGATGCGCAGCGCACCCATTACTTCTTATCCTTCTGATCTTTGCCCAGGATATCCAGCAGGCGCTGGGCAAATTCCGGCGTCGTTTTCTCAGTGGTGCTCGGCACCTGCACCGGTTCCTTGAGCACGTGCAATGCGGTAATGCTGCCGGGGCTCAGGCCGAGCAGAATCTGCTCGTTGCCGACCTGCACCAGCATCAGCCGGTCACGTGGGCCAAGGGCGCGGGAACCGATCAGCTCGATCACCTGGCCCTTGCCGGCAGGCCCCGCTTGCTGAACCCGACGCAACAGCCAGGCGAGGAAGAAGATCAACCCCAGCACCAGCAGCAGGCCGAACACCAGTTGCGTCAATTGCCCGGCCACACCGCTGCTCGCTACAGGCGCCACTGCAGCGGTGGCGGTCGCAACAGGCTCTGCCGCCAGCACGCTCAACGGCAACGCCAGAAGAACCCCGAGAAGCCTTTTCACTCAGCGCAGCTTCTTGATGCGTTCGCTTGGGCTGATCACGTCGGTCAGGCGGATGCCGAACTTCTCGTTGACCACGACCACTTCGCCATGAGCGATCAGCGTGCCGTTGACCAGTACGTCCAGCGGCTCACCGGCCAGGCGATCGAGCTCGATCACCGAACCCTGGTTGAGTTGCAGCAGGTTGCGAATGTTGATGTCGGTGCTGCCCACTTCCATGGAAATCGACACCGGGATATCAAGGATCACGTCCAGGTTCGGCCCTTCCAGGCTCACCGGATCGTTGTTTCTCGGCACACTGCCGAACTCTTCCATGGGCAGGCGATTGTTGGAGGATCCGGATGCATCGGCCGCCAGCAGCGCGTCGATATCCGCCTGCCCGGCATCACCGGTTTCTTCCAGGGCCGCAGCCCATTCATCAGCCAGTGCCTGGTCGTCCTGAGTATTCATATCATCAGCCATCATTTGTCCTCGGCGGGCCACCTTTGAGGGGAGGCCGTCAGTTAAAAGCGAATGTGTCAGGCGTCGATCAACGACGCTCGATCGGCTCGATCACTTGCAACGCAAGGTTGCCTTTGTGCGAGCCCATCTTGACCTTGAAGGCCGGCACGCCGTTGGCGCGCATGATCATGTCTTCCGGCATCTCCACCGGAATGATGTCCCCCGGCTGCATGTGCAGGATGTCGCGCAGCTTCAACTGGCGGCGAGCAACCGTGGCGCCGATCGGTACGTCGACATCCAGCACGTCCTGACGCAGGGCATTGACCCAGCGTTCGTCCTGATCGTCGAGATCCGACTGGAAGCCGGCGTCGAGCATTTCGCGCACCGGCTCGATCATCGAATACGGCATGGTCACGTGCAGGTCGCCGCCACCGCCATCGAGTTCGATGTGGAAGGTCGACACGACAATCGCTTCGCTCGGGCCGACGATGTTGGCCATGGCCGGGTTCACTTCCGAGTTGATGTACTCGAAGTTGACTTCCATGATCGCCTGCCAGGCTTCCTTCAAATCGATGAAGGCCTGCTCCAGCACCATGCGCACCACGCGCAGTTCGGTCGGGGTGAATTCACGCCCTTCAATCTTGGCGTGACGACCGTCGCCGCCAAAGAAGTTGTCCACCAGCTTGAACACCAGTTTGGCGTCGAGGATGAACAGCGCGGTGCCGCGCAACGGCTTGATCTTGACCAGGTTGAGACTGGTCGGCACGTACAGCGAGTGCACGTATTCGCCGAACTTCATCACCTGCACGCCACCGACCGCCACGTCTGCCGAACGGCGCAGCATGTTGAACATGCTGATGCGCGTGTAGCGGGCGAATCGTTCGTTGATCATTTCCAGGGTCGGCATGCGTCCACGGACGATGCGATCCTGGCTGGTCAGGTCGTAGCTTTTGACGGTGCCGGGTTCGGCAGCGTTATCGGTCTGTACCAGACCATCGTCCACGCCGTGCAACAGCGCGTCGATTTCATCCTGGGACAGCAGGTCCTGCACGGCCATGTCGTGTTCCTACTGCAGTACGAAATTAGTGAAAAGCAACTGTTCGA
>NZ_RCNW01000115.1:0-2717 GCF_004307605.1 Pseudomonas sp. Sample_24 | reverse complement strand
CCGGCCTATCCGATCAACAGCCGCGT
The DNA here is from genome assembly GCF_004307605.1 of Pseudomonas sp. Sample_24. Taxonomy (NCBI): domain Bacteria; kingdom Pseudomonadati; phylum Pseudomonadota; class Gammaproteobacteria; order Pseudomonadales; family Pseudomonadaceae; genus Pseudomonas; species Pseudomonas sp. Sample_24. Next base: position 2,691 of record NZ_RCNW01000115.1, on the reverse strand, counting down.
GGTCACCACCTGGTTCCCCGAGCGCGAACGCGCCACGGCCATCGGCTTCTACACCTCGGGACAGTTTGTCGGCCTGGCATTCCTGACGCCAGTGCTGGCCTGGCTCCAGCATGAATTCGGCTGGCACATGGTGTTCGTCACCACAGGTGCAGTGGGCATTCTCTGGGCGGTGATCTGGTACGCGGTGTATCGCGAACCACGGGATTTCAAAGGCGCCAACCAGGCTGAAATCGATCTGATCCGCGAAGGCGGCGGGCTGGTGGATATCCAGGCCGAACAAGCCAAGGTCAAGGCCAAATTCAGTTGGGCCGACCTTGGTATTGTCTTGAGCAAGCGCAAACTCTGGGGCATTTACCTTGGCCAGTTCTGCCTCAATTCGACGTTGTGGTTTTTCCTGACGTGGTTCCCGACCTACCTGGTGAAATATCGCGGCATGGACTTCATCAAGTCCGGTCTGTTGGCATCGCTGCCTTTTCTGGCGGCGTTCGTCGGCGTGTTGTGTTCCGGTTTCTTCTCCGACTTTTTGATCCGCCGTGGCTACAGCGTCGGTTTCGCCCGCAAGTTGCCAATCATCAGTGGCCTGCTGATTTCCACGTCGATCATCGGCGCCAACTTCGTCGAATCGACGCCGCTGGTGATTGCGTTCCTGGCATTGGCCTTTTTCGGCAACGGTCTGGCTTCGATCACCTGGTCGCTGGTGTCGACGCTGGCGCCGGCCCGCTTGCTGGGATTGACCGGTGGCGTGTTCAACTTCATCGGCAACCTGTCGGCCATCGCCACGCCTATCGTGATCGGCTTCCTCGCCAGCGGTGATTCCTTTGCTCCGGCGATCACCTACATTTCGGTACTGGCATTGATGGGAGCGCTGTCCTACATCTTGCTGGTGGGCAAGGTCGAGCGTATCAAGTTGTAGTCGTGCCATCCGGGCGACCATAATGCCGCCCGTTCACTCGCTCAACGGTAAAGGCTGGATATGCAGGAAGACGCCCCAAAAATCGCCAAGGACGCCGCACCGACCGGCACCCAGACACTGCTTCGCGGTTTGGGTGTGGTCCAGGCCGTGGCCAGCGGCGCCCGCGATCTCAAGGAAATCGCCCGCTTGATCGGCACCACGCGCAGCACCACTCATCGCCTGGCCAGTTGCCTGGTGGACGAGCGTTACCTGCGGGTGGTGCCGCAAGTCGGATATCTGTTGGGGCCGAAGCTGATCGAGCTGGGATTCCAGGCGCGCGAAGAGTTGCCGCTGGTGACCCTGGCCGGACCGTATCTGGATGAGTTGTCGGCTTTGACCGGCGACACCATTCACCTGGCGATCCGTGAAGGCGACGAGGTGTTGTACCTGCACAAGAATCCGGGGCGCAACGGCCCGGAAATGCGCTCGCGGGTCGGCCACCGCATGCCGTTGGCGCGCACCGGGATCGGCAAGGCGCTGATGCTCGATGATTCGCCGCAAGAGTGGCAGCGCCTGTACGAAGTCAGCCTGCCGGTGGGTGGAAAAAACCAGTTCTGGCCGCAGCACCCGGAGCAATCCTGGGAGCAGTTCCAGCAGCGCATGATCGAGTACGTGGCCGGTGGTTATGCCTTCGACCTGGAAGACAACGAACCGTCGATCCGCTGCGTGGCCGCGCCGATTCGTGATGCCAGCAAACGCATCGTCGCCGGCATCAGCATTGCCAGTACAGTGCCGTATATGCCGCTGGAAAAAATGGCCGAGCTGATTCCTCTGATCAAAGGCGTCACAGCGCGGCTGTCGGCGGAGCTTGGCCTCAAGGTTTAAACACATTCCCCCTGTAGGAGCGAGCCTGCTCGCGATAGCGGTGGGTCAGTCGACGGCAATGTTGAATGATGAACCGTCATCGCTGGCAAGCCAGCTCCCACAGTGAGTGGTGTTATGCCCTGGATCGCAGGCAACAAAAAGGCCCCCGTTTCGGGAGCCTTGATGTTCGCGGTTCGGCTTACATGTTCGGGTAAGTCGGGCCGCCAGCGCCTTCCGGCGTCACCCAGGTGATGTTCTGTGCAGGATCCTTGATGTCGCAGGTCTTGCAGTGAACGCAGTTCTGGGCGTTGATCTGGAAGCGCTTCTCGCCGTCTTCCTTGGTGATCACTTCGTACACGCCGGCCGGGCAGTAACGCTGGGCAGGCTCATCGTACAGCGGCAGGTTCTTGCTGATCGGGATGCTCGGATCGGTCAGCTTCAGGTGGCACGGTTGTTCTTCTTCATGGTTGGTGCCAGAGATGAATACCGAGCTCAGTTTGTCGAAGCTGATCTTGCCGTCCGGTTTCGGGTAGTCGATCTTCTTGCAGTCGGCCGCCAGCTTGAGGCACGCATAATCCGGCTTGGTGTCGTGCAGGGTGAACGGCAGTTTGCCACCGAAAATGTTCTGGTCCAGCCAGTTGAAACCACCGCCGACAATAGCGCCGAACTTGTGGATCGCCGGGCCGAAGTTACGGCTGGCGAACAGTTCTTCGTGCAGCCAGCTGTTCTTGAACGCATCCACGTAAGTGGTCAGCTCTTCGGTGCCGTCCTTGTCGGCAAACAGGGCGTCCGCCACGGATTCCGCCGCGAGCATGCCGGACTTCATCGCCGTGTGGCTGCCTTTGATCTTGGCGAAGTTCAGGGTGCCGAGGTCGCAACCGATCAGCGCACCGCCCTTGAAGACCATTTTCGGCAGCGAGTTCAGGCCGCCCTTG
>NZ_RCNW01000104.1:0-21213 GCF_004307605.1 Pseudomonas sp. Sample_24 | reverse complement strand
CCACCAGCAGGCGGCCGTTCCAGGCGATGGCGCGGATGGCCTGGTCGAACAGGTCACCACCCACCGGGTCGTAGATCACGTCGGCACCCTGGCCATCGGTCAGGCGTTTGATTTCGTCCTTGAGGCTGGTTTCGCTGTAGTTGATCAGTTCGTCGGCCCCCGCGGCTTTGGCCACGGCGAGTTTTTCTGCGCTGCTGGCGGCAGCGATCACACGGGCGCCCATGGCCTTGCCGATCTCCACTGCCGCGAGGCCGACGCCACCGGAAGCGCCGAGCACCAGCAGGGTTTCGCCCGGCTGCAGGTTGCCGCGCTGCTTGAGCGCGTGCATCGAGGTGCCGTAGGTCATGCTGAAGGCGGCGGCTGTGTTGAAGTCCATCGACGGCGGAATCGGTAGCACGTTGTAGCCCGGCACCGCGACCTGTTCGGCGAAGCTGCCCCAGCCGGTCAGGGCCATGACCCGGTCTCCGACTTTCAAGTGACTGACCTTTTCACCCACTTCGCAGACCACGCCGGCTGCTTCACCGCCCGGTGAAAACGGGAAGGGCGGCTTGAACTGGTACTTGCCCTCAATGATCAGCGTGTCGGGGAAGTTGACCCCGGCGGCGTGCACATCCAGCAGGATTTCGTTCTTCTTCGCGACAGGGCTGGCGACGTCTTCCAGCACCAGCGATTCGGCAGGGCCGAAGGCTTTGCACAGCACGGCTTTCATCAGGGCTATTCCTTTGGGAGTGATGGCCGATAAGTGTAGGTGTGTGAGTCGATGGGTCAACGAGCATGCCCGGCCCTGATAGGCAGCCATAAGCTTGTGCTTGCGCGGCGGGTCGTTATGCTAGGCCGCAAACCGGATAAGGAGCGAATTGTGAAAGCGTGGATCATGTTGATGCTGGCCCTGTCTCTGCCTGTGGCAGCAGTGGCCGAAGAAGCCAAAGAGGATGCGGCACCGAAGGTCAATTACATCACCCTGAGCCCGCCGTTCGTGGGTAATTACGGGCTCGATGGCACGCCGAAACTCAAGGTATACAAGGCCGATGTGGCGTTGCGTGTGACCGGCGAAGAGGCGACCAAAGCGGTCAAGGCCAACGAGCCGCTGATTCGGAATCAGCTCGTGGCGTTGTTTGCCCAGCAGACTACCGAGACGATGAACAACGTCGAGGCCAAGGAAAAGCTGCGTCAGGAAGCGCTGAAGCAAACCCAGCAGATCATGAACGACGAAACCGGAAAGCCGGTGGTTGAGGATCTGTTGTTCAACAACCTGATCATCCAGTAATGCTGGACCTGTAGGAGCAAAGCTTGCTCGCGATAGCGCACTCAAGACCGCCATCGCCGGCAAGCCGTGCTCCTACAGAAGCGCAATCACCGCCGCCCACTGCTCCGGCGTCACCGGCATCACCGACAGCCGCGATCCTTTCTGCACCAGCGGCATTTCGGCCAGTGCCGTCTGCTGCTTCAGGTAATCGAGCTTCAAGACCTTGGAAAACGTCTTGATATGTTCTACGTCAATTGCACTCCAGGCGTTTTTTTCCGTGGTTGCCTTGGGGTCGTAGTAATGACTTTCAGGCTCCAGCGCCGTCGGGTCTGGATACGCGGCTTCGACTATCTTGCCGATCCCGGCGATCCCTGGTTCCGGGCAGCTGGAGTGATAGAAGAAAAACTCGTCCCCCATCGCCATGGCCCGCAGGAAATTTCGCGCCTGATAGTTGCGGACCCCGTCCCAGCGCGCTCTGCCAAGCTTCTCCAGGCCTTTGATCGAGAGTTCGTCGGGCTCGGATTTCATCAGCCAATAGGCCATGTTTTTTGTTCCTTGCGAGGTGAGTGGGCAGGTTGTCGGGCAATTTTATGACAAACCGACAGTCGGTTGACGCCAGCATTTGCGCAGCGGTTCACGTTGCCGCAAAATGCCGGCCTTTAGAGCTTGACGCTGCTGCACGGCCTACAAAACGGAAACCGCTGCTGTCATCGTGTTGATATGCCTTTGGGGGGCAATCGATGAAACGCAAACCGGATTTACTATGGATTTTGGTCATTTTGTTCGGCCTTGGCGTCGTGACCACTGGCTATGCCCAAAGCCTGTGGGCCAACAAGACCGACGCGCCGGTCGAAGTAGCCCAGTTGCAGCAACAGTCGACTGCGTTCAAGCGCTGATCCTGTCTTTTCGACGCCGCTGACGCCAGTGGCGTCTAGCCCGCGTAATACCAGGCCTTGTCCGTTACCGTTCCTTGCAGCGGCACATCCCAGCTCGCTTGAGCCAGGCGCTCGACCTTCTGACATTCATGGGCCAGCCCCAGCAGTGTCGGCTTGCGCCAGTCATTGCGACGCGCCAGGTAGGCCAGGCTTCGATCGTAGAAACCGCCGCCCATGCCCAGGCGTCCGCCGACATCGTCAAAACCCACTAATGGCAGCAGCACCAGATCCAGCGCCCAGACTTTGCGTTGCCGGGCAAGGTTGTGCCGGGGTTCGAGTATCCGAAAGCGGTTGGGCTTGAGCTTTTCACCGGGGCGGATGCGCTGGAAAACCATTTTGGTTCGCGGCCAGGCGCTGAGTACCGGCAGATAGGTGGCCTTGCCTCGACGTTGAGCCGCACGCAGCAGCAGTCGCGGGTCAATTTCACCGTCGGTGGGCAGGTAAAGAGAGATGTGTTTTGCGCGGCGAAACAGCGGTTGCTGAGCCAATTGCCTGTACAGCCCGCGAGCTGCCGCGCGCTGTTGACTGGGCGTCAATGCGCGGCGGGCCTTGCGCAGCAAGCGTCGAAGTTGCGGGCGGGGAAGCAAAGCAGGTTCGGTCATGGAATCGGCTTCAGCAGTATGGGTACGCAAATGGTACCCATAAAAACGCCGATGCCGGTATTCAAACCGGCATCGGACTGGAATCAGGCTCCCCGGATGTACCGCTGTCGACTTAGCCCTTGAACCCGAAAGTTCAAGGTGGAAGATGCAGTAGGCTTTAAGGCTTTCCGTCTAGCGGACATGCACACCAGCCCAACGTGCAACCTCCAGGGTATAGCAAATCGGCTCAGGGACATCGCCAACTGGCAAGCACCCCAGGGAGTGATCGGAGTATACCGCAAGCGGTGGCGCGAATCAGCCTTTGGTGACGTCCGGATCGGTCGCGAGCACCAGATCGACGCGATCGAGCAGGTCACGTACCTGTTCACGGGTCGAGCCGCTGGCCTGGATATCCGGGCGCTCTTCCTTGTGCAGCAGGTCGTGGGTGATGTTCAGCGCAGCCATCACGGCAATACGGTCGGCACCGATAACTTTGCCGCTGCTGCGAATCTCGCGCATCTTGCCGTCCAGATAGCGGGCGGCGCTCACCAGGTTGCTGCGCTCTTCCTGGGGGCAGATGATCGAATACTCTTTGTCGAGGATCTGCACGGTGACGCTATTGCTTGAACTCATGAGTCTTGCTCCAGGGCCTTGAGGCGCGAAATCATCGATTCGACCTTACGCCGGGCGATTTCGTTTTTTTCAATGAGGTGAGCGCGTTCCTCGCGCCAGGTCTTTTCCTGAGCTAGTAAGAGTCCGTTTTGGCTCTTAAGTTGCTCGACTCGGGTAATCAGCAGTTCGAGTCTGGCCATCAGCGCTTGCAGGTCGGTGTCTTCCATTGTCTTCACTGTCTGATGGGGTTGAACTGTAGGAGCGAGCCTGCTCGCGATGAACCCGAGAACGCCGCGGGTGTCAGGTACCCAGCGTAATCGTTGGCGGCCATCGCGACGGTGCGACGATTCGGCAGGCTCGCTCCTACAGAGGAGTCGATGTAGGATACAAGGCCTTCATTCTAGACATAGCGCCGTCTGGCGCCTAGCTGCCCATGACCATTCAGAATTCCCCGTACCAAGCTTTCGCCACCCTGCTGACTTCCAGTGGTCACAATGTCTCGCCTGCCGAACTGCACGGCCTGTTGCTCGGCCGCAGCTGCGCGGGTGCCGGTTTCGATGCCGAAGGCTGGCTGATCGACGCCGCCGAACTGCTCGAAAACGAGCCGCAGGACAACGTACGCAACGCCTTGATCGGCCTGCAAGAGATGGTCAAGGGCGAGCTCACCGGCGATGACGTGACCGTCGTCCTGTTGCTGCCGACCGACGATGCTCCGCTTACCGACCGCGCCGCTGCGTTGGGCCAGTGGTGCCAGGGCTTCCTCAGCGGGTTCGGCCTGAACTGCCGTGACAGCAGCGCCCTGAGCACCGAGGCCACCGAGGTGTTGCAGGATCTGGCAGCGATTTCCCAGGTGCAGGATGCCCTGGAAGAGTCCGAAGACGGCGAAACCGACTACATGGAAGTCATGGAATACCTGCGCGTCGCGCCGCTGCTGCTGTTCTCGGAAACCAAGAAAGACGCGGCGGCTGCCGCCAAACCGTCGCTGCACTGATCAAACCCAGGGAACGCCATCTGCCCATGATCCATATCCCGAAATCGGAATACAGCCGTCGCCGCAAGGCCTTGATGGCGCAGATGGAACCCAACAGCATCGCCATCCTGCCCGCCGCCGCGGTCGCCATCCGCAACCGCGACGTCGAGCACGTCTACCGTCAGGACAGCGACTTCCAGTACCTCAGCGGTTTTCCCGAGCCGCAGGCGGTACTGGTGTTGATGCCAGGCCGCGTGCATGGCGAGTACATTCTGTTCTGCCGCGAACGCAACGCCGAACGTGAGTTGTGGGATGGCCTGCGTGCCGGCCAGGAGGGTGCGATTCGCGACTTCGGCGCCGACGACGCCTTTCCGATTACCGATATCGACGACATTTTGCCCGGCCTGATCGAAGGTCGTGACCGGGTGTATTCGGCCATGGGCAGCAACCCGGAATTCGACCGGCACTTGATGGAATGGATCAACGTGATCCGCTCCAAGGCCAATCTCGGCGCCCAGCCACCGAACGAATTCGTTGCCCTGGATCATCTGCTGCATGACATGCGCCTGTATAAGTCGGCGGCAGAAGTGAAGGTGATGCGCGAGGCCGCACGGATTTCCGCCCAGGCGCATGTCCGTGCCATGCAGACCAGCCGTGCCGGCTTATACGAGTTCAGCCTTGAAGCCGAACTCGATTACGAATTCCGCAAGGGTGGGGCGAAGATGCCGGCCTACGGTTCGATCGTTGCCTCTGGGCGCAACAGCTGCATCCTGCATTACCAGCAGAATGACGCCGTGCTCAAGGACGGCGATCTGGTGCTGATCGACGCCGGCTGCGAAATCGACTGCTACGCCAGCGACATCACCCGCACCTGGCCGGTCAACGGCAAGTATTCCGCAGAGCAGAAGGCGATCTACGAACTGGTGTTGGCCGCGCAGGAAGCCGCGTTTGCCGAGATCGCACCGAATAAACACTGGAATCAGGCCCACGAGGCCACTGTGCGGGTGATTACCACCGGCCTGATCGAATTGGGTTTGTTGCAGGGTAATGTCGAAGAGTTGATCGCCAGTGAAGCCTACAAGGCGTTTTACATGCACCGCGCCGGTCACTGGCTGGGAATGGATGTGCATGACGTCGGCGAATACAAGGTCGGTGGCGAATGGCGTGTGCTGGAAGTCGGCATGGCGTTGACGGTAGAGCCGGGGATTTACATCGCTCCGGACAATCAGAGCGTGGCGAAAAAATGGCGCGGCATTGGCGTGCGCATCGAGGACGACGTAGTGGTCACCAAAAACGGCTGTGAAATCCTCACCAAGGGCGTACCGAAAACAGTGGCTGAAATCGAGGCTTTGATGGCGCAAGCGCGGACACAAGCGGCATGAGTCGAGTCAATCTGGCAATCATCGGTGGTGGCCTGGTCGGTGCCAGCCTGGCGTTGGCGTTACAGGCCGGGGCCAAGGCTCGGGGCTGGAAAATCGTCCTGATCGAGCCCTTCGCGCCCGGCGATTCGTATCAGCCAAGTTATGACGCGCGCTCCACGGCCTTGTCCTTTGGTGCACGGCAGATTTATCAGCGCCTCGGCGTTTGGCAGGAGATCTCCCGCCGCGCCGAACCGATCAAACAGATTCACGTCTCCGACCGTGGGCGTTTTTCCACGGCGCGGCTGTCGGCCATGGAGGAAGGTGTGCCGGCGTTGGGTTACGTGGTGGAAAACGCCTGGCTCGGCCAGTGCCTGTGGCAAGGCCTGGACAAAGACGTCATCAGTTGGCGGTGCCCGGCCGAAGTCACCCGCATGGAGCCGCTCACCGATGGCTATCGCCTGATCCTCAATGACGAAACCACACTGGAATGCGACCTCGCCGTGTTGGCCGATGGCGGCCGCTCAGGGCTGCGCGAGCAATTGGGCATCGGCATTCGAAAGCGCCCGTACAACCAGAGCGCGCTGATCGCCAACATCACCCCGAGTGAAGCCCACAACGGCATGGCGTTCGAGCGTTTTACCGACGATGGCCCGATGGCGTTGCTGCCGCTGCCGGACAACCGCTGCGCATTGGTCTGGACCCGTTTGGGGATGGACGCGCAACGCTTGGCTGCATTGGATGAACGCAGTTTTCTCAGCGAGTTGCAGGGCGTGTTCGGTTATCGCTTGGGCACGTTGAAGCAGGTTGGCGCTCGGCATTTGTACCCATTGTCGCTGGTCGAGGCCGAGGAACAGGTACGCTCGCACCTGGCGGTGCTCGGCAATGCCGCCCATAGCCTGCACCCGATTGCCGGACAGGGTTTCAACCTGTCGCTGCGTGATGCCCAGGCACTGGCCGATGCATTGCTCGCCAGCGAGCAGCCATTGGGCCACTTCGCGACCTTGCAGGCTTATCGCGAACGACAGCGCCTGGATCAGAACCTCACCGTCGGTTTCTCCGATCAGGTCACGCGCCTGTTCGGCAGCACCCAGCCACTGGTTTCGTTGGGGCGCAATCTCGGATTGCTCGGTCTGGATCTGCTGCCGCCGGCCAAACGCTGGTTCGCCCGACAGGCCATGGGCCTGGGTACTCGCCCTGATGCTTAAGTGGCTGACTCGCACGTTCGGCAAGGCGCGACTGATGCGCCGATTCATGAGCTTCTATCCGCCGTACCTCGGCGCCGGCGTGCGCGTGCGGCATATCAGCGATGACTTTCGCGACATCCAGGTCTCCATGGGCTTGAGCTGGTACAACCGCAATTACGTCGGCACCCAGTTTGGTGGCAGCCTGTATTCGATGGTCGACCCGTTCTTCATGCTGATGCTGATGGAGAACCTGGGGCGCAACTACATCGTCTGGGACAAGGCGGCGGACATCGATTTCATCGCGCCGGGCAAAGGCCCGGTGTTCGCCCGTTTCAACATCGACGACACGTTGCTCGACGAGATCCGGCGACAGACGGCGGGTGGCGAAAAATACCTGCCGCAATTGCAGGTCGATATTCATGACGGCGCCGGCCACCTGGTGGCGCGTGTCGGAAAAACCCTTTACGTGCGGCTCAAGCCGCAAGCGAGACAGGCTTAAAGCATGGAAATGCGCGCAGATCTGCTGATTGTCGGAGCCGGAATGGTCGGCAGTGCCCTGGCGCTGGCGTTGCAGGACAGCGGGCTGGAAGTCCTGCTGCTCGACGGCAGTCCGATGAGCGTCAAACCGTTTGACGCCCAAGCCCCGTTCGAACCACGGGTGAGTGCGCTGTCCATCGCCAGCCAGCGGATTCTCGAGCGCCTGGGTGTGTGGGACGGCATCGTCAGCAGGCGCAGCAGTCCCTATAGCGACATGCACGTCTGGGATGGCAGCGGTACCGGGCAGATCCACTTCTCGGCAGCCAGCGTGCATGCCGAGGTGCTGGGACACATCGTTGAGAACCGCGTGGTGCAGGACGCCTTGCTCGATCGCTTGCACGATTGTGATTTAGGCATGCTGGCCAACGCGCGTCTCGAACAAATGCGTCGCTCCGGCGACGATTGGCTGCTGACCCTGGCCGACGGCCGCACGTTGCGTGCACCGCTGGTGATCGCCGCGGATGGCGCCAATTCGGCAGTGCGGCGCCTGACGGGCGTGGCGACGCGGGAGTGGGATTATTTGCATCACGCCATCGTCACCAGCGTGCGCAGCTCAAAAAACCATCAATCGACAGCCTGGCAGCGCTTTACCGACAACGGCCCGTTGGCGTTTTTGCCGTTGGAGCGTGATGGCCAGCACGACTGGTGTTCGATCGTCTGGTCGACTACGCCGAGTGAAGCCGAACGCCTGATGGCGCTGGATGACGAGGTGTTCTGCCGCGAGCTGGAGCGAGCCTTCGAAGGTCGGCTAGGGACCGTGCTCAATGCCGACCCGCGTCTGTGCGTGCCACTGCGTCAGCGGCATGCCAAGCGTTATGTAGCTGAAGGCCTGGCGCTGATTGGCGATGCGGCCCACACCATTCACCCGTTGGCCGGGCAGGGCGTGAATCTTGGCTTCCTCGACGCCGCCGTACTGGCCGAAGTGTTGTTGCAAGCGGCGAGCCGTGGCGAGCGTCTGGCGGATGTGAAGGTACTCAGCCGCTACGAACGTCGCCGCATGCCGCATAACCTGGCGCTGATGGCGGCGATGGAAGGCTTCGAGCGACTGTTCCAGGCCGATCCGTTGCCGGTGCGCTGGTTGCGTAATACCGGGCTGAAGCTGGTTGACCAGATGCCGGAGGCCAAGGCGCTGTTTGTGCGCGAAGCGCTGGGTTTGATCGGGGATCTGCCGGCGCTGGCCAAGGCCTGAGATATTGATGGCCTGTGGCCTGTTCGCGGGCAAGCAAATCGACACGCACTGGTAGGAGCGAGGCTTGCCCGCGAAGGCGTCGGCACATTTTCCAACAACGTCGCCTATGCAACATCTGGTAACGCCTCCGCGAACTGTTCGATTGAGAAGCTAAATGTGAGTCCTTATCATTTGGTCTCACTTTTTCAATCGAGAGACCGCTCCCATGTTGGCACCGAAGCGTCTACTGACCGCACTGGCCCTGGCTCTGATTGGCAGCACTGCCGCCCAGGCCGCCGACGAGGTGGTTGTCTACTCCTCGCGTATCGACGAGCTCATCAAGCCAGTCTTCGATGCCTACACTGCAAAAACCGGTGTGAAGGTGAAGTTCATCACCGACAAGGAAGCGCCGCTGATGCAGCGGATCAAGGCCGAGGGCGAGAACGCCACAGCCGACCTGCTGCTGACCGTTGATGCCGGCAACCTCTGGCAGGCCGAGCAGATGGGCATTCTCCAGCCGTTCACCTCGAAAACCATCGACGCCAATATCCCGCTGCAATATCGCGCAGCTTCCCATGCCTGGACCGGCCTGAGCTTGCGCGCGCGGACCATCGCCTACTCCACCGAGCGGGTGAAGCCGGGCGAGTTGACCACCTACGAAGCGCTGGCCGACAAGAACTGGGAAGGTCGCCTGTGCCTGCGCACGGCAAAGAAGGTCTATAACCAGTCCCTGACTGCCACCATGATCGAAGTGCACGGCGCCGAGAAAACCGAGAAGATCCTCAAGGGCTGGGTCAACAACCTGTCCACTGACGTATTCTCCGATGACGTCGCCGTACTCGAAGCCATCAACGCCGGCCAATGCGATGTGGGCATCGTCAACACCTACTACTACGGTCGCCTGCACAAGCAAAAACCTGATCTGCCGGTGAAGCTGTTCTGGCCGAACCAGGCGGATCGTGGCGTGCACGTCAACCTGTCGGGTATCGGCCTGACCAAACACGCGCCGCACCCGGAAGCCGCCAAGGCCCTGGTGGAGTGGATGACCACGCCTGAAGCGCAGAAAATCTTTGCCGATGTGAACCAGGAGTTCCCGGCCAACCCGACGGTTCAGCCATCCGCAGAAGTGGCGGCGTGGGGCAAGTTCATTGCCGATACCTTGCCGGTGGAAGTCGCGGGCAAGCGTCAGGCTGAGGCGATCCGGATGATGGATCGGGCTGGTTGGAATTGACGTTATCTTTATACTGCGCGCCTTTACGGCACTGATCGTTCCCACGCTCTGCGTGGGAATGCATCCACCGACGCTTCGCGTCGAAGCGTGACGCAGAGCGTCACAAGATGTGTGCCCACGCAAAGCGTGGGCACAATCATTTAAACGAGAGTTTTCCTTGGCCCACCCCGCCCAACGCCGCTGGTATCCCCTGGTCTTCGCCATCGCTGCGCTGGTCCTGTTGCCCTTGAGCGTGTTGCTGTTGTCCTGGCAAACCATCGATCAGCAGATCTGGTCCCATCTCTGGGAAACCCAGATGCCGCGGTTGTTGGGCAACACCCTGACCCTGGTGCTTGGCGTTGGTGTCGGCGTGACGGTGCTCGGTGTGAGCCTGGCCTGGCTCACCAGCCTTTGCGAGTTCCCCGGCAGGCGCTGGCTGGACTGGGCCTTGATGCTGCCCTTTGCGATTCCCGCCTACGTGCTGGCGTTCGTCTTTGTCGGCCTGCTGGATTTCGCCGGCCCGGTGCAAACCCTGTTGCGTGAGTGGTTCGGCACCGGGCTGCGCCTGCCGCGCGTGCGTTCCACGGGTGGGGTGATTGTGGTTTTGGTGCTGGTGTTCTACCCCTATGTTTACCTGTTGGCGCGCACGGCATTCCTGGCTCAGGGCAAAGGCTTGATGGAGGCTGCTCGGGTGCTGGGGCAATCGCCCTGGCAGGCGTTCTGGCGGGTGGCCATGCCCATGGCGCGTCCTGCCATTGGTGCGGGTGTGGCATTGGCGCTGATGGAAACCCTGGCGGATTTCGGTGCCGTGTCGGTGTTCAACTTCGACACCTTCACCACCGCCATCTACAAGACCTGGTATGGCTTTTTCAGCCTGTCCAGCGCCGCGCAACTGGCCAGCCTGCTCCTGCTGGTGGTGATGGTGGTGTTGTACGGCGAGCGGCGTGCCCGTGGTGCCAATCGGGCGAGCAATGAACGGCCACGGGTCAAGGCGCTGTATCACCTGCATGGAGTCAAAGCGCTGCTGGCCACCGGCTGGTGCGGTCTGGTATTCGCCTGCGCCTTCGTCATCCCTGTGCTGCAACTGTTGGTGTGGTTCTGGCAGCGCGGGCGCTTCGATCTCGATGAGCGTTATACCGGTCTGATCGTCCACACGCTGTACCTGGGCGCGATGGCGGCGTTGGTCACTGTCAGTGTCGCGTTGGTCCTGGCGTTTGCCCGACGCTTGGCGCCGACGCAGGGCATCCGCGCAGGTGTCAGTCTGGCCAATCTGGGTTATGCATTGCCCGGTTCGGTGCTGGCGGTGTCGATCATGCTGGCGTTCAGTTATCTGGACCGTGAGCTGGTGATTCCACTCTCCGGCTGGTTCGGCGGAGCCGGCAAGCCACTGCTGCTGGGCAGTCTGGCAGCGCTGTTGCTGGCCTATCTGGTGCGTTTCATTGCCGTGGCTTATGGGCCGCTGGAAAGCAGTCTGGCGCGTATACGGCCATCTTTGCCCGAAGCGGCACGTAGCCTGGGTGTCAGCGGTCCGCGACTGTTTTTCAAAGTGTATCTGCCGTTGTTGCTGCCCGGTTCGTTGAGTGCGGCGCTGCTGGTGTTTGTCGACGTGCTCAAGGAAATGCCCGCGACCCTCCTGATGCGCCCGTTTGGCTGGGATACGCTGGCAGTGCGAATCTTCGAAATGACCAGTGAGGGTGAGTGGGCGAGGGCGTCGTTACCGGCCTTGACCCTGGTTTTGGTCGGGCTGCTACCGGTTATCGGATTGATACGACGTTCGGCGCATCGAAACAGCTAGGTGCCAGTCCTACACCTTGCGGCTACAATGCGCGGCATTCGGTGCGGTCCGTCTGACAGACAAGGTAGTAAAAATCGGCTGGAAGCCTTTGAATTCAAGGTTTTCAGACGGTTTATCACTCGCCCGCACCTTCGCCACGCCCGGAAGGAGAAACCCATGGGACAGCGTACGCCTCTGTATGACCTTCATCTCGCCCTCGGCGCGAAGATGGTCGATTTTGGCGGTTGGGATATGCCTCTGCATTATGGATCGCAGGTCGAGGAACACCATGAGGTGCGCCGCGATTGCGGTGTCTTCGATGTATCCCACATGACCGTGATCGATGTCAGCGGCCCCCAGGCCAAGGCCTGGCTGCAGCACCTGCTGGCCAACGACGTCGAACGCCTGCACAGCTCCGGCCGTGCGTTGTACAGCGCCATGCTCAATGAACGTGGCGGCATCGTTGACGACATGATCGTCTACCGCCTCGATGAGGGTTATCGCCTGGTGGTCAACGCCTCGACGCGCGATCAGGACATGGCGTGGATGCAGGCGCATCTCGACGGCTTCGATGTACAGCTCAACGAACGGGCCGAACTGGCGATGCTGGCCATTCAGGGGCCGCATGCCCGGCACAAGATTGCCGAACTGGTGAACCAGTCCCGCGGCAATCTGATTCAGCTGCTCAAGCCTTTTGAAGGCCAGCCCGACGGTGACTGGTTCATTGCGCGTACCGGCTACACCGGTGAAGACGGTCTGGAAATTATCTTGCCGGCCGATCAGGCGCCGGGATTCTTCAACGATCTGGTCGGGGCGGGTATTTCCCCGATCGGGCTGGGCGCACGTGACACCTTGCGGGTCGAGGCCGGGATGAACCTCTACGGCCAGGACATCAATCAAGACGTTTCACCGCTGGCCTCCAACATGGCCTGGAGCATTGCCTGGGAACCGACCTCGCGCCAGTTCGTCGGCCGCAAGGCACTGGAGGCGGAACAGGCCGGAGGAATTCAGCACAAACTGGTGGGGCTGGTCCTTGAGGAACGCGGCGTTTTGCGCGCGCATCAAGTGGTCCGCATCGCTGATGTTGGCGAAGGGGAGATCACCAGTGGTAGTTTCTCTCCTACGCTTAGCAAGTCGATTGCACTGGCGCGCGTGCCGATGGCAACTGCCGACCGCGCAGAAGTGGAAATCCGTGGCAAGTGGTACCCGGTTCGAGTGGTCAAACCGACCTTCGTACGCCATGGCAAAACCTTGATCTAATCTTTTCCGGCGGGCTTGGACCGCCGACAATTTTCCTGAGGAACTGAACATGAGCGATATTCCTGCCGACCTGCGTTTTGCCGAAAGTCACGAATGGGCACGTCTGGAAGCCGATGGCACCGTCACCGTGGGCATCAGCGATCACGCGCAGGAAGCGCTGGGTGATGTGGTGTTTGTCGAATTGACCGAAGTCGGCAACGTGTTTGCCGCGCAAGATCAGGCCGGTGTCGTTGAATCGGTGAAAGCCGCTTCCGACATCTATTCGCCGATTGCCGGCGAAGTGATTGCCGTGAACGAAGAGCTGAGCGCCAACCCGGAACTGCTCAACTCCGATCCGTACGGCGCCTGGATCTTCAAGCTCAAGCCAGGCAACAGCGCTGACCTGGACAACCTGCTCGACGCCGCCGGTTACAAGGCTGCCATCGGCGAGTAAGCCTTCAAGCGTCACCCCAAAGCCCCGACCTGTCGGGGCTTTTTCATGCCTGACAACTTTCGCGATACCTGCTTTTTTGTGGGAGCGAGCTTGCTCGCGATGAGGGCCTCACATTCAACATTTATATTGGTTGATCTACCGCTATCGCGAGCAAGCTTTGCTCCCACAGGGTTTTCCAAAGAATCGTGTCCGACATCGGCTGCTATGCTGGTTTGACCGTGTTGCATCGACGCTGAGCGCCAGCCAAGAGAGAGCCCGTCATGTCCCAGTTGCCGTCCCTGAGCCAGTTACGCGACCCCAATGCCTTTCTTCGCCGCCACCTCGGGCCGGATGCCGCCGAGCAGCAGGCGATGCTCGACAGCCTCGGTCTTGGCAGCCGGGTCGAGCTGATCGAACAGACTGTGCCGCCGGGAATTCGCCTGAATCGGGCGCTTGATCTGCCACCGGCACTGGACGAAGAAGCGGCGCTGGCGAAGCTGCGGGGATATGCCGAGCAGAATCAGGTCTGGACCAGCCTGATCGGCATGGGCTATCACGGCACGCTCACGCCGACGGTCATCTTGCGCAACGTGCTGGAAAATCCCGGCTGGTACACCGCTTACACGCCTTATCAACCGGAGATCGCTCAGGGCCGGCTCGAAGCGCTGTTGAACTTCCAGCAACTGACCATCGATCTCACGGGGCTGGAATTGGCCAACGCCTCTCTGCTGGACGAAGCGACCGCCGCGGCGGAAGCCATGGCCCTGGCCAAACGCGTTGCCAAATCGAAAAGCAATCTGTTCTTCGTCGATGAAAACTGCCATCCGCAGACTATTTCCGTGGTGCAGACCCGCGCCGAAGGCTTCGGTTTCGATCTGATCATCGATGCTGTGGATAACTTGAAGCAGCACCAGGTGTTCGGCGCGCTGCTGCAATATCCCGACACCCACGGCGAGATCCGCGACCTGCGTCCCTTGATCGATCACCTGCATGCCCAACAGGCGCTGGCCTGTGTCGCCACGGATCTGCTGAGCCTGCTGTTGCTGACCCCGCCGGGAGAATTGGGTGCCGACGTAGTGTTCGGTTCGTCCCAGCGTTTCGGCGTGCCCATGGGCTACGGTGGGCCGCATGCGGCGTTCTTTGCCAGCCGCGACGAATACAAGCGAGCGATTCCTGGGCGGATCATCGGCGTGTCGAAAGATGCACGGGGTAACGTGGCCCTGCGCATGGCCCTGCAAACCCGCGAGCAACACATTCGTCGCGAGAAAGCCAACTCCAACATTTGCACGGCCCAGGTGTTGCTGGCCAACATTGCCAGTTTCTATGCGGTCTACCACGGGCCGGAAGGGCTCAAGCGCATTGCCCAGCGTGTGCATCGACTGACCTGTATTCTCGCCGAGGGCCTTGAGCGCAAGGGCATCAAGCGCCTGAACCAGCAGTTCTTCGACACGCTGACGCTGGACGTCGGTGGCACCCAAACGGCAATTATCGAAAGCGCCGTGGCCGCACAGATCAACCTGCGCATCCTGGGGCGTGGGCTGTTGGGTTTAAGCCTCGACGAAAGTTGTGACGAAACCACGGTGGCAAAACTGTTCGATGTGTTCCTGGGAGCCGATCATGGGCTCGACGTCGACGAACTGGACACACAAACGCTGGCTTGCGGCATACCGGCCGGCCTTTTACGCACTACGCCTTATCTGCAACATCCGGTGTTTAGCGCCCATCACAGCGAAACCGAAATGTTGCGTTACCTCAAGCAGCTGGAAAATAAGGATCTGGCGCTCAATCAGTCGATGATTCCACTGGGCTCGTGCACCATGAAGCTCAACGCCACCAGCGAGATGATCCCGATCACCTGGCCGCAGTTTGCCAATCTGCATCCGTTCGCACCTAAAGAGCAGGCGGTCGGTTATTCGTTGATGATCGAGGAGCTGGAGCGCTGGCTCTGCGCGATCACCGGTTTCGATGCGATCTGCATGCAACCCAACTCGGGCGCCCAGGGCGAGTACGCGGGATTGCTGGCGATTCGCAAATACCACGAGAGCCGCCAGCAGGGTGCGCGCGATATCTGCCTGATTCCATCATCCGCCCATGGCACCAACCCGGCGTCGGCGCAGATGGCCGGGATGCGCGTGGTGATCGTTGAATGCGATGAGGCCGGCAACGTCGATCTGGAGGACTTGAAGGAAAAAGCGGCAGACGCCGCAGACAAACTCTCTTGCCTGATGGCGACGTATCCTTCGACCCATGGCGTCTACGAGGAAGGCATCAGCGAGATCTGCGCGGTGATTCACCAGCACGGCGGCCAGGTGTACATGGACGGCGCCAATCTCAATGCCCAGGTCGGGCTGGCGCGGCCTGCAGACATTGGCGCCGATGTGTCGCACATGAACCTGCACAAAACTTTCTGCATTCCCCACGGCGGCGGCGGGCCGGGCATGGGGCCTATAGGCGTGCGCGCGCATCTGGCGCCGTTCGTGGCCAACCATCCGGTGGTGCCCATCGACGGACCGCTGGCACAGAACGGTGCGGTCAGCGCGGCGCCGTGGGGCAGCGCGAGTATCCTGCCGATCAGCTGGATGTACATCGCCATGATGGGGCCGCAACTGGCCGACGCCAGCGAAGTGGCGATCCTGGCGGCGAATTACCTGGCGCGGCATTTGTCCGGCGCGTTCCCGGTGCTCTACACCGGGCGCAACGAGCGGGTGGCGCACGAATGCATTCTCGACCTGCGACCTTTGAAGGCGCTCACAGGCATCAGTGAGGAAGACGTTGCCAAGCGCCTCATGGACTATGGCTTCCACGCACCCACCATGTCGTTCCCGGTGCCGGGGACGTTGATGGTCGAGCCTACGGAAAGCGAATCGAAAGCCGAGCTGGACCGCTTCATCGGGGCAATGCTGAGTATTCGCGCAGAGATTACCGAAGTGCAGAATGGCAACTGGCCGGCCGAAGATAATCCCTTGAAGCGCGCACCGCATACGCTGGCCGATGTCACCGGGATCTGGGAACGGCCCTACAGCATCGAGCAAGCAGTTACGCCGGACGCGCATACCAAGGCCCACAAGTACTGGCCGGTGGTGAACCGGGTGGACAATGTCTACGGGGACCGGAATCTGTTTTGCGCGTGTGTGCCGGTGGATGATTACCGCTGACAGTACTCGTTCCTGTAGGAGTAAGGCTTGCCCGCGATAGCGACCTTGAGATCGTCATCGCGGGCAAGCCTTGCTCCTACAGTTTGTGCAAAAAAATGCCGCTCATTTGAGCGGCATTTTTCGTTCAGCAACCGGGCTTATTCGGCAGCCACGGCATTCTTCGCCAGAATCGCATTCGCCAGTTCCATATCCGTAGCCTGCAGGCCCGGGTTGTCGGCGCGGACTTTCTGCATGGCCGCTTCCAGGTACGGGCCGCGGATGCCGCCGTCGCTGGCAACGAAGCTGCCGGCATCGTCCTGGGCGGCGACGATCAGTTTGTGATCCTTGAAGGTCAGGTAGGTCGAAGCGGTGGTCGCACCGGACGAAATGACATTACGCCAAAAGCTATCAGCCATCGCCGAACCGACTGGCAGGGACAACAGGGCGATGGTGGCGACAGCAAATTTGAAACGCATAGGGGTGACTCCACTGGGTTTTTAACTACGGGGTTGGATCGTCATCGCCCCATCCAGTTCCATCACCGCACGCCTACTTCTGCTCGCTCTGCGGCGTCACGCGCAAGACTTCTTCGACGGTGGTCAAACCCGCCGCCACTTTCTGCGCCCCCGACAATCGCAAGCTGCGCATGCCCTCCTTGAACGCCTGTCGCCGCACCGCCAGCAAGTCGGTGTCCGGGTTGATCAGGGATTTGATGCCGTCGCTGAGCTGCATGATTTCGTAGACGCCCGCTCGCCCGTGATAACCAGTGTCGCGGCATTCCAGGCAACCGATGGCGCGTTGAGCGTTACCGGGCAACGGCGCCTGCCAGGGCCGGGTCAGGGTTTGCCAGTCCTCTTCGTTCAAGGCTTGTGGTGCCTTGCAGTGCGGGCACAAGGTCCGCACCAACCGCTGGGCCATGACGCCGAGGACCGTGGCTTTGATCAGGTAGTGCGGCACGCCGAGTTCCAGCAAACGGCTGATGGCGCTGGGTGCATCGTTGGTGTGCAGCGTCGACAGCACCAAGTGGCCGGTGAGGGCAGCTTGAATGGCCATTTCGGCAGTTTCCAGGTCGCGGATCTCGCCGATCATGATGATGTCCGGGTCTTGCCGCATCAGCGCGCGCACGCCGGCGGCGAACGTCAGGTCGATGTTGTGCTGGACCTGCATCTGGTTGAACGCCGGTTCGACCATTTCAATCGGGTCTTCGATGGTGCAGAGGTTGACCTCCGGCGTCGCCAGTTTTTTCAGCGTGGTGTACAGGGTCGTGGTCTTGCCCGAACCGGTCGGCCCGGTGACCAGAATGATGCCGTTGGGTTGGCGGGTCATGTCTTGCCAGCGGCGCAGGTCGTCTGCGGAAAAACCCAGCTGGTCGAAATCCTTCAGCAGCACTTCGGGGTCAAAGATCCGCATCACCATTTTTTCGCCGAAGGCTGTCGGCAGGGTCGAAAGCCGCAGTTCGACTTCCCCGCCGTCCGGGGTCTTGGTCTTCACCCGGCCATCCTGGGGTTTGCGCTTTTCCGCAACGTTCATCCGCCCCAGGCTTTTCAGGCGACTGACGATGGCCATGGTCACTTGCGGAGGAAATTGGTAGACGTTGTGCAACACGCCATCGATGCGAAAACGCACCGTGCCCTGCTCGCGCCGGGGTTCGATATGGATATCGCTGGCGCGCTGCTGGAAGGCGTACTGGAACAACCAGTCGACGATGTTGACGATGTGCGCGTCGTTGGCGTCCGGCTCCTGGTCGCTGGCGCCAAGGTTGAGCAATTGTTCGAAGTTGCCCAGGGTATTGACTTGCTGATCGGCGTTGTTGGCCCCGGTGACCGACTTGGCCAGGCGAAAGAACTCAACGCTGAAACGCTGGATATCCACGGGGTTGGCCACCACGCGTTTGATCGGCAGCTTCAGTACATGGGTCAAGTCGGCCTCCCAGCCGTTGACGTATGGCTGCGCGCTGGCGACCGTCACGGCGTCGCGGTCGATGGCCACCGCCAGGATCTTGTGACGCTGGGCGAAGGCGTAGGACATCAACGGCGTAACGGCGGCGACGTTGATTTTCAGAGGGTCGATTCGCAGGTAAGGCTGGCCGGCCTGCTGGGACAGCCACAGGGTCAGGTTTTCCAGATCAAGATGCTTGCCCGGACGGCTGAGGTCGTCCAGTTGTTGGCTGGCGATGAATTCCAGCGGGTGCATCTGGCCCTGTGCGGCATGGCGGCGACGGGCATTGAGTGCCTGCTCGGCAGAATCCTGGTTGATAAAACCTTGGGCGACCAGCTCGCGCAGCACATCATTGAGATCCAGCCAGCGGTCCTGAATTGAGAGTTGAACGGACATGCGGGCTCCTTTTGGACAACAGTCCGCAAAGGATAGCCGCGGCTCCGCAGACCGTTGGGCCACTACCCGACGAAGGCGTATCCGGTCTTTTCAGCCAGTCGCCTGAGCCGGCTCAACCCAGGCTGAATCGACGGTTCGCAACTCAACCGAGCAGACGCTGATGAGGTTACGAAGTTTTTGTGCAATGACCTTGGCGCGGTGCCAGCTCAAACCGTCGATGACGATCTCGATGGCTAGCAGATCGTGCTGGCGCTGCACGTTGACCTGGTCCGGCGTGAGGCATTGCAGCGCAAACAGGTTGAGTGCGCGGCACAACAAGTCCGGTTCGGCTTCGGCCAGCAATTGGTAGTGCACACGGCAGTGGGTATTGCCGGCATTCCAGACGTCGGCGCGGATGGGAAAAGTGTTCACGGCTTCGAGATGCGGCATGGTCGGACTCCAAAAAACATGGAGAAATTTTTACATCCGTTGCTGGGTATTTCTTCTCTATGATTGAGCGAAAGACGGTTATGTCGAATCAATCAATTCGTTTACAAAGCGGTATGGGGTATTTTTATGCAGGTTGAGTTGGACAGCTACGACCGCAAGATTCTCGCGTTGCTGCAAGAAGACGCTTCGCTCTCCAGTGCGCAGATCGCTGAGCAGGTGGGACTCTCGCAGTCACCGTGCTGGTGGCGGATTCAGCGTATGAAGGACGAGGGGATCATTCGTGCACAGGTGACGTTGCTGGATCGCAAGAAAATCGGCCTGAACACGCAGATATTTGCCCAGATAAAACTCAACGCCCACGGGCGATCGAACTTCACCGAATTCACCGAGGCGATTCGCGGTTTTCCCGAGGTGCTGGAGTGTTATGTGCTGATGGGGGCTGTGGACTTCATGCTGCGGATCGTCGCGGCGGACATCGAAGCGTATGAGCGCTTCTTTTTCGAGAAGCTGTCGCTGGTGCCGGGGATTCAGGAAGTGAACTCGGTTGTGGCGTTATCGGAGATCAAGTCCACGACCAGTTTGCCGGTGTTGCGGTGATTGTGCTGGCCTCATCGCTGGCAAGCCAGCTCCCACAGGTCTTTGGGTTGAAACACCCTATGCGTTCCAATAGTGAACACTGTGGGAGCTGGCTTGCCAGCGATGGCGGTATTACATGCGCAGCAGCATCTTCCAGGCACGGTTCTGATAAACCGCAATCGCCTGCTGCTTGCGCGCATCGAGCAATTCATCGGTGATCGTCGGTTCGTTGGCCAGTTGCGCCAGTTTGTTCAGCTCACCGTACAGGCGGTCCATTTCCGGTATCTCCAGTACGTTGCGCGCATGGTGCAACCAGACCTGGATGCGTTCGATGCGCGGCAGCTGTTCAGCCAGATCTTCCGGCTGTTGCTGGTAACGCTGCAATTGCAAGGAAGTGGCCTCTTCGCCCAGCAACCGTGGCAACCAGCTGCCCAATTGCGCAGCGCCCTGACGATTGCCGCGGGTGTTGCGCTCGGCGGTCCAGGTGCGGGCCAGCAACCAGCGTGAAGTGGTCAGGGAGAACAGGCCCCAACGCGGGTCTTCCAGCTCCTCGAGGAATTGCTCCGGCGCGGCTTTGCGCACGTCTTCATCCTCGAGACCGGCCTGAACCAGCGGACGCCAGTCTTCCAGCAAGGCATCGAGCGCGACGCGCAGGTCGTGGGTCGACTGACGCGGGGCGGCTTGCCCGAGGCTGCTGATCAGCGCGCGCATTTCAGCCAGGCACTCGACCCAGTCCTGCAACAGGCGCCAATGACCGTTGAAGCGATACTGCTCGGCCAGACGCTGGCTGCTGCCCAGCAAATGCCAGCTCAGCGCGGCGAACGCGTCGTCCAGCGGGGTTTCGGCGGTGATCTGCGGCGCCGGCAGGCTCAGCGAATAGCTGTGGGCGTCGTACAGGCGATAACCGCGCTCGGCCTTGCTGATATCGCAAGGCATCAGCGCCAGTTTCTCGGCCAGCTCGGCGGCCAGTTCCAGCAGTGCGGCCGGCTCGCCTTCGCGCAGTTCCAGTTCAAGCTCGCAGATTTCTTCTTTCTGTTTGCCGACCACGACGTGGCCCAGATCCAGAGCGGCTTCGATAACCACTTTGGTCTTGCCACGGCCCCAGGCGATTTCTGCACGTTCGCGGACGAAGTCGGTGGTGAAGATCGGCTTCAGGGTTTTCTTGTCCAGTTCGGCCAGTTCCTCGGGCCAGCATTCGCCGTCGAGTTTCTTCAGGTCGAGCTTGGCTTTGGGCAGGTTCCAGTCGTACTCGTTACGCTCGGACAGACCGGCAATGCTTTGGCCGCGGGTTTTGAGGGTCTGGATCACTTCTTCGCCATCCTTGCGCAGGCGCAGGGCGACTTTGGCCCGGGCCAGATCGCGCTCCGGGGTGTCGAAGTATTGATTCATCAACTCACGGCGTTCCCAGCCACTTTTGTTGCGTTTTTTAAGAAGAGGGTGCTCGCGCAGGGCGGCGAGGGTTTCGCGGCTGACGCGGAGTTTGATTTCGG
>NZ_RCNW01000309.1:0-2732 GCF_004307605.1 Pseudomonas sp. Sample_24 | reverse complement strand
TCGCGGTTGATCGGGTCGACCGCGCCGAACGGTTCGTCCATCAACAACAGCGGCGCATCGGCCGCCAGTGCACGAATCACGCCGATCCGTTGTTGCTGGCCACCGGACAATTCCCGTGGATAACGATGCAGGTATTGCTTGGGTTCGAGCTTGATCATGCTCATCAATTCGCGGGCGCGGTCGTGGCATTTCTGTTTGTCCCAGCCGAGCAATTTCGGCACTACCACGATGTTCTCTTCGATGGTCATGTTCGGGAACAAACCGATCTGCTGGATCACGTAGCCGATGTTGCGACGCAGGGTCACTTCGTCGAGGCCGGTGGTGTCTTCGCCGTTGATCAGGATCTTGCCCGAGGTCGGCTTGATCAGGCGGTTGATCATTTTCAGCGTGGTGCTTTTGCCGCAACCCGATGGCCCGAGGAACACACAGATTTCGCCTTCATTGACAGTCAGGCTCACCGAGTCCACGGCTTTCACATCTTTGCCGTTGCTTTGGAAGGTCTTGCTGAGGTTTTGAAGTTCGATCATTTAAGGAGTCCTTTTGGAGTCAGCGAACGTTGCAGCCACTGCAAAATGAGGTCGGCGAAGATCGCCAGAAGACTGACCAGCACGGCGCCAACGATCAGCATCGACATGTCGCTGCGGCTGATGGAAGCGAGGATGAGTACGCCCAATCCACCGGCACCGATGGTGGCGGCGATGGTCATGACGCCGATGTTCATGACCACGGCGGTGCGCACACCGGCAAGGATCACCGGCACGGCAATCGGCAGTTCGACCATGCGCAGGCGCTGGCCGAAGGTCATGCCGATACCTCGCGCGGCTTCACGAATACCCGGTTCGACACCGCTCAGCGCCAGGTAGGTGTTGCGCATGATCGGCAGCAGTGAATAAAGGAACACCGCAGTGATCGCCGGCATCGGACCGAGGCCTTGGCCGAATTTCGAGTAGAACGGCAGTAGCAGGCCGAACAGCGCAATCGACGGCACGGTCAGCAGCACCGTGGCGCTGGCCTGCAAAGGCCCGGCGAGGCTAGGGAAGCGTGTCATCAAAATCCCCAGCGGCACGCCGACCACGATCGCCAGGGTTACGGCGATCCCGACAAGCGTGATGTGTTGCCACGTCAGGTGCAAAACCTGCGACCAGTCGAGATGGGAAAAGGCGTTCAAGAATTCCATGACTTTTCCTCCTTAGTTAATCGGGTGTCGGCGCAGGAAATCGGCGGCGACGGCTGACGGACTTTGATGCTCGACATCGACCCGCGCGTTGAGCTCGCGCATGGTGTCGTCGTCGAACAGTTCAGCCAGTGGCTTGAGCTGTTCGGCGAGTTGCGGATGCGCATCAAGGTAGGCCTGACGCACCACCGGTGCGGCGGTGTAGTCCGGGAAGTAATGCTTGTCGTCTTCCAGCAGTTTCAACTTGAAGGCGTTGAGTCGACCGTCGGTGGTGTAGACCAGTCCGGCAAACACCTGGCCGTTGCGCAGCGCGGTATAGACCAGGCCAGCGTCCATCTGGCGGATGTTCTTGCGGGTCAGGTTCATGTCGTAGAGCTCGACCATGCCGTCGAGTCCGTCCGAGCGATTGGCGAACTCGGTGTCCAGCGCCACCAGGTTGTTGGTCTGGGCTTCCTTGCGCAGCACCGAGTTGAGCTCGCTGATGGTGTTGATCTGTGGGTACTGGTCAGCGACGTTTTTCGGCAGGGCGAGGGCGTAGGTGTTGCTGAACTTCGACGGAGTGAGCCAGACCAGGCCTTTTTTCGCGTCGAGTTCTTTGACTCGTGCGTAGGACTGTTCGCTGTCGAGTTTTTCAGTGACATGGTTGTAGGAAACCAACGACACGCCGGTGTATTCCCAAAGCATGTCCAGTTGCCCACTTTCGTGGGCACTGCGGGCGAGGTTACTGCCCAGGCCGCCGGTGACTTGCACCTCGTAACCTTTGGTACGCAGGTATTGCGAAGTGATCTCCGCCAGCAGGGTCTGTTCGGTGAACACCCGGGCGCCGATGCGAATAACCGGTTTTTCCGCGGCTTGGGCAAATCCTGCAAACAGCAGAACGCAGCCCAGTAAAAAGCTTGATGTTTTCATGACGATTCCTTTGCCGAGGCTTAAGACGGGCGCAAACCGCGTTCGAGCCAGAGACGGCTGGCGAGGGTCACCAGGCCATCGAGCAACAAGGCCAGCAGCGCGGTACACGCGGCGCCGAGCAGCAGTTGCGGCTGATTGTTCAGGGCAATACCGGGGAAGATCAGGCTGCCGAGGCTGTTGGCGCCAATCAGGAAGGCCAGCGGCGCGGTTCCGACATTGATTGCCAGTGCCACGCGCACGCCGCCGATGATGATCGGCACGGCGTTGGGCAATTCGACACGCCACAACACTTGAGTGGGTGTCATGCCGATACCGACCGCGGCTTCCTTGAGTGAGCCCTGGACGTTTTTCAGGCCTTCGTAAGTGTTGCGCACGATGGGCAGCAAGGAGGCGAGGAAGAGGGCGAAGATCGCCGGGCCACTGCCGATGCCGAGGATGCCGAGGGCGATGGCCAGAACGGCGAGAGGCGGAACCGTGTTGCCGATATTGAAGAACTGCATGAAGCGCTCGGCGCGGCCGATCATGTTCGGGCGGCTGAGGAATATGCCGGCAGGGATGCCCACGACAAGGGCGGCCAGCATGGAGGCGAGGACGAGAATCAGATGAGCTTGCAGGTAAAACAACAAATCGTCGCGGTAATGTTCGATCG
>NZ_RCNW01000530.1:0-2746 GCF_004307605.1 Pseudomonas sp. Sample_24 | reverse complement strand
ATGACGTTGAGACACTCTCTGCTAAGCTCGATGAGCTGACGGCATTGCTCGAACGTGTCGCGCGTAAATCTTAAGGAGAACGGGATGGCTGTTAAAAAGAACACCGAAAAAGAAGGCAGCTCGTGGATCGGGAAAGTCGAAGACTACTCCCGTAAAATCTGGCTGGCTGGTTTGGGCGTGTACTCGAAGATCGACACTGACGGCAGCAAACTCTTCGATGCATTGGTTAAGGACGGCGAGAAAGCCGAGAAGCTCACCAAGAGCGCCGTGGGCAAAAAAGTCGACGCCGCCAAGGACTCCGCTTCTTCGGCCAAATCGCGCATCAGCGGCGTGAAAGACCGCGCACTGGGCAAGTGGGATGAGCTCGAAGGCGCTTTCGACAAGCGTCTGAACAGCGCCATTTCGCGTCTGGGCGTACCGAGCCGCAATGAAGTAAAAGCATTGCACAGCAAGGTCGATACCCTGACCAAGCAAATCGAAAAACTGACCGGTGCCAAGGTCGCGCCTGTTGCGGCGAAGACTGCAGCGGCAAAACCTGCTGCCAAACCGGCCGCAAAGACCGCGGCTAAACCACTGGCAAAAGCCGCAGCCAAACCTGCCGCCAAGCCAGCGGCAAAAACTGCCGCAGCGAAACCTGCAGCAGCCAAGGCAGCGGCCAAACCGGTCGCCGCTAAAGCGGCTGCCAAGCCAGCAGCCAAACCGGCAGCAAAGCCAGCCGCTAAAACCGCCGCCGCTAAACCTGCAACCAAACCAGCGGCAAAACCTGCTGCTGCGAAAAAGCCAGCGGTGAAGAAGCCGGCAGCTCCTAAAGCCGCTGCCAAGCCAGCTGTGGCAGCGGCCAAGCCGGCAACCCCGACCGCAGCTCCAGTCAGCGCATCGAACTCCGCGACCGCGCCAACGCCTGCTGTCACCCCGACTGTCGCGCCGGCTCCATCGACGCCAACCAGTCAGTCCTGATGATCGTTCCCACGCTCTGCGTGGGAACGCCTCAACGGACGCTCCGCGTCCACTGCGGCAGTGACGCAGAGCGTCACCGGCTGCATTCCCACGCGGAGCATGGGAACGATCACGCCCGATCTGCCAAGGTCGGGCGTTTTTGTTTGTGCACGGTTTATGCGTTCCCTGCAGGCGCCGAGCTCTGTTCCTGATGATCGTTCCCACGCGGAGCATGGGAACGATTACGCCCGATCTGCCAAGGTCGGGCGCTTTTGTTTGTGCACGGTTTTATGCGTTCCCTGCAGGCGCCGAGCTCTGTTCCTGATGATCGTTCCCACGCTCAGCGTGGGAATGCCTCAACGGACGCTCCGCGTCCACTGCGGCAGTGACGCTGAGCGTCACCGGGTGCATTTCCACGCGGAGCATGGGAACGATTACGCCCGATCTGCCAAGGTCGGGCGTTTTTGTTTGTACACGGTTTTATGCGTTCCCTGCAGACGCCGAGCTTGCTCGATGCCTAAAGAGGCTAGTCGTGTTCTTCCAGATACTGCATCGCCATCTGCTCGGTCGCAGCTTTCATCGATGGCAGCAGGTGAGGCGCCACCAGCATCATGATCTGGTACACCACCAGACGTACTTCCCCCGCTCGATCGAGAATCCGCTGGTAGTCCAGTGAGAACAGCAGCGTCATGGTTATCTGCTCCACCAGTTGCCCCAGTGCCTGGGTATCGCTGACCAGCAGCCCTTGAGCTTGCAAGCGCGCCAGCAATGAAGCCAGCGTGCGTTTGAGCCCGTTTAGCAGGTTGCGAATGCCTTTGGCCAGTTTCGGCAGGCGTCCTGCCAGATTCGACAGGTCCTGGAACAGAAACCGGTAGTGAGCCAGGCGTTCGACGATCAGATGCAGGAACAGCCAGTAATCTTCAGGGGCCAGCTCGACATCCGCCGGTGGGTCGAGCAGCGGCGCCAATTCGGCCTGAAAGCGCTCGAACAGCCCGAGGATCAATGGCTCCTTGCCGTGGAAGTGGTAGTAGAGGTTGCCCGGGCTGATGCCCATTTCGTTGGCAACTTCCATGGTGGAAACGTTCGGTTCGCCCTTCTGATTGAACAACTGCAGGGCACATTCGAGGATGCGGTCGCGGGTTTTCATCCAGTCTTCTTAGTGTTCGGGTCCTGCCACGGCCGACATCGGCCGTGGTTCGTTTGAACGTCAGCGCACGCGCACGTAAGTACCGGGCGCCGCCTCCATCGGTGGATAGTTCTGGTTGCCGAGGGCCATGTGGGTTTCCTTTTGCGCACCCGAGCGTTGCTGTATCCAGGCCAGCCATTGCGTCCACCAACTGCCATCCACACGCTTGGCATCGTAATACCAGGCCCGTGGGTCGCTACTCAATTTGCCGTTCTCGACGTAGTTGGCTTTCGGGTTGCTCGGCGGGTTGAGGATGCTCTGCACATGGCCGCTGTTGGACAGGACGAAGCGGCGTTCGCCACCCAGCAGTAACGTTGAGCGGTACACCGCATCCCACGGCGTGATGTGGTCGTTGATTCCGGCGACGCTGAAGCTGTCGACAGTGACCTTCTGCAAGTCGATCGGCGTGCCACACACTTCGAGACCGCCCGGATGGCTCAGCGGGTTGTGCTTGAAAAAGTCCAGCAGGTCACCATGCAGAGCCGCCGGCAGGCGCGTGTTGTCGTTGTTCCAGTAGAGGATGTCGAAGGCGGGCGGCTCCTTGCCCAGCAGGTAATTGTTGACGAAGTAACTCCAGATCAAATCGTTGGGGCGCATCCAGGCGAAGACCTTGGCCATGTCGCG
>NZ_RCNW01000392.1:0-2747 GCF_004307605.1 Pseudomonas sp. Sample_24 | reverse complement strand
ACGGTCAGGTCCTTTTCCTTGAACTCGAAGCTGCCCTTGCCTTTCAGGTCATAACGACGATCGAGTTCCTTCACGGCGTTCTCGACCGCGTTGGTGACTTCGTGTTTGTCCAGTTCGGATACCACGTCGAACGACGGCATGTAATCTCTCCATTAAATAGGGGGCGCTCGATCAAGAAGGAGCACACCTGGCTTGCGGTAAAAATCCGCGCTGATTATAACGGGTCTTTCCGATCATTCACTGCGAGCCGTCCATGCGCGCGTCAAACAGAGCAAAAAGCTGATGTCCACTACCTGGCATGTACTCGGCGCTGGCAGTCTCGGTACTTTATGGGCCACTCGCCTGGCACGGGCCGGGTTGCCGGTGCGGCTGATCCTGCGCGACGCCCGGCGTCTGCAAGCCTATGAAGTGGCGGGTGGACTGACGCTGGTCGAGCATGGCGCAGCGCAGCACTACCCGGTACCTGCCGAAACACCCGATAGTAAAGAGCCGATCGATCGATTGCTGGTGGCCTGCAAGGCCTACGACGCCGAGCACGCCGTAGCGCAACTGGCGCCACGCCTGGCTCCCGGCGCCGAACTGATTCTGTTGCAGAACGGCCTCGGCAGCCAGGACGCCGTAGCCGCACAAGTGCCGCAGGCTCGCTGCATTTATGCCTCCAGCACCGAAGGCGCTTTTCGCGATGGCGACTGGCGCGTGGTGTTCGCCGGACACGGGTTTACCTGGCTGGGGGATGCCGGTCATCCCGCCGCACCAACCTGGCTTGAAGAATTGAACAGCGCCGGTATTCCCCATGAATGGAGTACCGAGATACTCACCAGGTTGTGGCGAAAACTGGCACTCAATTGTGCCATCAATCCACTGACTGTGCTGCACGATTGCCGTAATGGTGGTTTGCAGGAGCACCGTTGTGAAGTCGCCACCCTCTGCGGTGAACTCACCGAACTGCTTGAGCGCTGCGGTCAACCGGCAGCAGCGGAAAACCTGCAACAGGAAGTCGAGCGGGTGATTCATGCCACGGCGGCCAATTACTCGTCGATGTACCAGGATGTCAGCCACCAGCGCCGGACCGAAATCAGCTACCTGCTGGGCCATGCCTGCAAAATCGCGGCTCGACATCAATTGAATCTGCCACACCTCAATCAACTGCAACAGCGCCTGATTACCCGACTGCACAGCCTTGGATTGCCCAGCGACTGAGCAGCGGCTACGCTGGCCACTTGTTCCTTTGCAGCGATAAACCTGATGCCATTGCGCCAGCGCCTTGAAAACCTGCCGGTCGGCCAGAAACTCCTGGCCGCCCTGTTGGTGCTGTTGACCACTGTTTTGCTGGTCGCCAACCTGACCTTTATCAGCGCCGCGTATTACATTTCCCAGGAAAGCATGGCGCCCCAGGCGCTGCAGACCATCGGACGCCTGGTGTCCAATCCGAGCCTGATTTCCGAAGCACTGACTTCGCCGCAAAGCGCTCAACGCCTGCTCGACGAACTCAACAGCTACTCACCCTTGCGCGCCGCTGCACTATATGACGGCAAGGGTGAACGCCTGGCACAGTTGCAGCATGGCGATCACCTGAGTCTGCCAAAAAAATACGGGCATATCGAATCCTGGCAGGCCACCGAATTTCGCAGCAATCAAGTCATCACCCTGCCCCGCCCAGGTGCCGCGCCGGGCCACTTGCTGTTGGTGGCCAGCAGCGAACTGCCGATGGCGTTTTATACCGGGACCCTGACTGCCAGCCTCGGGATCCTGATTTTCAGTGTCCTGCTTTGGCTGGTCATCGCGAGGCAGATCAAACGCCTGATTACCCGGCCGATCCATCAACTCGAAGAGCTTTCCCGACAGGTGACCCGGGAAGAGAACTACGCCCTGCGTGCCTCACGGGGCAACCACGATGAAATCGGCAGCCTCGCCGAAGCGTTCAATACCATGCTGTCACGCATTGAAGCGCGGGAGCAGCAGCTCAAACGCGCACGGGACGATTCCCAGGCGGCCTATGACCAGGCTCAGGGCCTGGCCGAGGAAACCCGCCACACCAATCGCAAACTGGAGCTCGAAGTCCAGGTGCGCAGCAAGATCGAGAAGAAACTCACCGGCTTCCAGAACTACCTCAACAGCATCATCGACTCCATGCCATCGGCGCTGATCGCGCTCGACGAACAGCTTTACGTGACGCAGTGGAATCAGGAAGCCAGTGCTCTGTCCGGCACTCGCCTGGATGAAGCCTTGAACCAGCCGATCTTCCTCGCCTTCGAGCCGCTCAAGCCGTTTTTGCCGCAACTCAAGCAAACGGTCGAGCAACATACCGTAGCCAAAATCGAACGCGTGACCTGGATCAAAGACGATGAGCCGCGCCATTACGCCCTGACTTTCTACCCGCTGATGGGCGGTGCCGGGCGTGGCGTGGTGATACGAATCGACGACATCACCCAACGCCTGTCCCTGGAAGAAATGATGGTGCAGTCGGAAAAAATGCTCTCCGTCGGTGGCCTCGCCGCTGGCATGGCCCATGAGATCAACAATCCGCTTGGTGCGATCCTGCACAACGTGCAGAACATTCGCCGCCGCCTGTCCCCCGAACTGCCAAAAAACCTGGAGCAGGCCGAACACATAGGCGTTGAGCTGTCGACGGTCAATCAATACCTGCAAGCCCGGGAAGTGCCGCAGCTACTCGACGGCATTCAACAGGCCGGCGCCCGCGCGGCGAAAATTGTCACCCACATGCTCAGTTTCAGCCGCCGCAGTAC
>NZ_RCNW01000184.1:15654-21288 GCF_004307605.1 Pseudomonas sp. Sample_24 | reverse complement strand
ACGCTGCCGCCGAGTGCGAGGTTGTGCTTGCGCAGGTACTCGATGTCACTCATGAAACCAAAGGTACGGGCGCGGCTGACTTCTTTTACGAACGAAGTACTGGAAAAATCCACGCTTGCACTTTGTGTGCGGTCACGGAAAACAGGGTGATCGAAATCGATCTCGAAGCTCACCTTGAAACCTTCGAAAGGGACGAAAGTGGCGCGCTTGTCGCCGTCTTCCACTGTCACTTCACGCAGGATGCGGATGAACTTCTTGGCGGCTTCCTGTTCTTCCAGGCCAGCCGACTGAATCAGAAATACGAAGGGTCCAGCGCTACCATCCATGATCGGGACTTCGGACGCGGAGAGCTCGACGTAGGCGTTATCGATGCCCAGGCCAGCCATGGCCGAGAGCAAGTGCTCCACCGTATCCACTTTGGTGTCACCGTTGACCAGAGTGGTCGACATCGTGGTTTCACCAACGTTTTCCGCGCGCGCCGGGATCTGCACCGCAGGGTCCAGGTCGGCACGAACAAACACGATGCCGGTGTCGACAGGCGCAGGCTTGAGGGTCAGGTAGACCTTCTCCCCGGAGTGCAGACCTACACCTGTGGCACGGATAATATTTTTCAGTGTGCGTTGTTTAATCATGGCTTGGGCCGCTTCAGCGCAAATTGCGAACTGGTATCAACAAAGGCTGGCGATGATAGCAGACCATGCCTTTGCTGAACACCAATCACCTTCATAGCCCTGATACATTTCATCAATCGGCCTGACGACGCAGGAATGCTGGAATGTCCAGGTAGTCCAGATCATCTTGCGGATTCATCTTCGCGGCAGCCGCAGCACCGGCCTGAGCCTGGTTGCGCATGACGGTCGGACGGTCCAGGTCACGGTAGTTCACCGCTGGAGCTTCCTGACGAACAGGGGCTTGTTGTTGTGGCTGCGACGCCATCGACGTGTGAACGGTATTGTCGATGACCTTCACAGGCTTCTCGATTTTAGCGCCCAGGCCGGTCGCCACGACAGTCACGTGCAGCTCGTCGCGCATGTCCGGATCGATAACGGTACCGACCTTGACCATCGCATGCTCGGAAGCGAAGGCTTCGATGATGCTACCCACGTCGGAGTACTCACCCAGGGACAGGTCAGGACCGGCGGTGATGTTCACCAGGATGCCGCGTGCGCCTTGCAGGTTCACGTCTTCGAGCAACGGGTTGCGGATGGCCGCTTCAGTGGCTTCACGTGCACGGTTCGGACCGCTGGCGCAGCCAGTGCCCATCATCGCCATGCCCATTTCACTCATCACGGTACGCACGTCGGCGAAGTCGACGTTGATCATGCCCGGACGCTTGATGATGTCGGAGATACCGCGAACGGCACCGGCCAGTACATCGTCAGCCTTGGCGAAAGCCGACAGCAGGCTGGCGTCTTTACCGAGGATGGTCAGCAGCTTCTCGTTGGGAATGGTGATCAGCGAGTCGACGCTTTCCGACAGCAGGCGGATGCCCTCGTCGGCCAGCTGCATGCGCTTGCGACCTTCGAACGGGAACGGACGGGTCACCACCGCAACGGTGAGGATCCCCATTTCCTTGGCCACTTCGGCAATGATCGGCGCAGCACCGGTACCGGTACCACCGCCCATGCCAGTGGTGATGAACACCATGTTGGTACCCTGCAGGACTTCGGCAATGCGCTCACGGTCTTCGAGAGCGGCCTGACGACCTACTTCAGGGTTGGCACCGGCACCCAGACCTTTGGTCACGCCGGTACCCAGTTGCAGGATGGTCCGCGCGCTGATGCTTTTCAGCGCCTGGGCATCAGTGTTGGCGCAGATGAACTCGACGCCTTCAATGTTGCTCTTGACCATGTGATTCACAGCGTTGCCGCCGCCACCGCCAACACCGATAACCTTGATTACCGGACTTGCGGGGATGTTGTCTACGAGTTCGAACATTTTCCCTCTCCTTTACGTTCTCTAGTTTTTTTCGCCTACTGCGTATATCTACAACGGTGCTGCGGTAAATCCTTAGAAATTTCCCTGTACCCAGCTCTTGATGCGATCGAGCAAGGCGCCTTTCGGCTCTTCGTTGCTGTAGCTGTCGCGACTGCCGATGCCCGAGAACGAAATGCCGTCGGATTGCTTCTGCAGGCCGTACATCAACAGGCCAACGCCGGTGGAATAAATCGGGTTGCGAACTACGTCATCCAGGCCCCTCACACCGTGAGGCACGCCCAGGCGTACCGGCATATGGAAGATTTCCTCGGCCAATTCGGTGGCGCCTTCCATCTTCGACGTACCACCGGTCAGCACGATGCCGGCCGGGATCAGGTCTTCGTAGCCGCTGCGGCGCAGCTCGGCCTGGATCAGCGTGAACAGTTCGTCGTAGCGCGGCTCGACCACTTCGGCCAGGGCCTGGCGAGACAGTTCGCGCGGCGGACGGTCGCCAACACTCGGCACCTTGATGGTTTCACCGGCACCGGCCAGCTTGGCCAGGGCACAGGCGTAGCGAATCTTGATTTCTTCGGCGTACTGGGTCGGGGTGCGCAACGCCATGGCGATGTCGTTGGTCACCTGATCGCCCGCGATTGGAATCACTGCGGTGTGGCGGATCGCGCCCTCAGTGAAGATCGCGATGTCAGTGGTGCCGCCGCCGATATCCACCAGGCACACGCCCAGTTCTTTTTCGTCGTCGGTCAGCACCGAATAGGCCGACGCCAGTTGCTCGAGAATGATGTCGTCGATTTCCAGGCCGCAGCGGCGCACGCATTTTTCAATGTTCTGTGCGGCGTTGACGGCGCAGGTGACCACGTGAACCTTGGCTTCCAGACGTACCCCGGACATGCCCAGTGGCTCGCGCACGCCTTCCTGGTTATCGATCACGTAATCCTGCGGCAGGGTGTGCAGCACCCGCTGGTCAGCCGGGATCGCCACGGCCTGGGCGGCGTCGAGCACGCGTTCAAGGTCTGCAGAGCTGACTTCGCGATCACGAATCGCCACGATGCCGTGGGAGTTCAGGCTGCGGATGTGATTGCCGGCCACGCCGACAAATGCCGAGTGGATGCGGCAACCCGCCATCAGCTGGGCTTCTTCAATCGCGCGCTGGATCGATTGCACGGTGGATTCGATGTTCACCACCACGCCTTTCTTCAGGCCACGGGACGGATGCGTACCGATCCCGACGATTTCCAGCGTGCCGTCGTCCGAAACCTCGCCTACCAGCGCCACCACCTTGGAGGTGCCGATATCGAGACCGACGATCATTTTGCCGCTTTGCACGTTTGCCATGGGTCCTGCCTCTTCTTAATTCTTCGCGACAGCGGGTTGGGCTGCCGTCGGCGCTACGGGTTCCCGCCAGCCAACAGCGAGGCCGTTGGCGTAGCGCAGATCGATACGCGCAATGTTCGTAATCTGTTCTTTAAGCGTCTTGTCGTAGATGGCAATGAAGCGGCGCATCTTTTCCACCTGGTTGCCGCGCCCCAGCAGCAGTTCGATCCCGGGGCCCGCACTGCCTGGGCCGGTGGTCAGGAACCAGCTGCCTCGTTCACGCAACTCCAGGCGTGCAATCGAGAAGCCCAGCGGCCGGAGCATCTGGCTCAGGACCTGGTATTGCTGCATCACCTGCTGTTGAGCCCGTTGTGGACCGAACAGCTGCGGCAAGTGTTCGTAGTTCGCCAGCTCACGCGGGGTAAAGGCCTGACCCTGGTTATTCAACAGCGACTCGTCACCCCATCGGGCAACCGGCAGTTGCTCTTCCAGGCGGATCACCACTTGATCCGGCCACACCCTGCGCACTTCGGCGTGGGCAATCCATGGCATCTGCTCCAGCTCGGTGCGCATGCTCGCCAGGTCGATGGTGAAGAAACTCGACGCCACGAATGGAGCGATCCGTTGCTGCACCGCTTGCTGGCTGATGTAGCTCAAGTCGCCCTGCACGTTGATTTTGGTGATCGGCCGGTCAGCGTACGGCAGCAAACGCTGCGCGCCTTCGTATGTACCGAACCCCAACGCCACCAGCAGCACCGGCCAGAACAGACTCTTGAGAAAACCGAAATTGGCTTTCGGCAGGCGCGCAGACATCGGCTCTTTGGCCACCATTCGGCTGGCACCCCGCGGCACCGGCTTGCGGCCGGGTACGGGTGGCTGATGTCTGACTTGAGCGCCATGCATGGTCTTAACCTCTTGCCTCGATACTTGCGGCCAGGATCGCCAGAACCAATTGCTGGAAATCCAGACCGGCAGCACGGGCCGCCATCGGAACCAGACTGTGATCGGTCATGCCCGGTGCGGTGTTCACTTCCAGAAACCAGAACTGCCCGTCGGCGTCCTGCATCACGTCCGCCCTGCCCCAACCGGCGATACCCAGCGCGTCACAGGCTTTCGCCGTGAGGTCCATGAGTTCCTTTTCCTTGGCGCTATCCAGCCCGCACGGAATGCGGTATTGGGTATCGTTGGCGATGTACTTGGCGTCGTAGTCGTAGAAACTGTGCGTCGTGCCCAGGGCGATGGGAGGCAACACCTGGTCACGCAGGGTGGCGATGGTGAACTCCGGACCTTGAATCCATTGCTCGACCAACACTTGCGAATCGTAGGTACTGGCCGCTTTCCAGGCGTCGATCAATTCGGACGCGGAAGTCACTTTGGCCATCCCGATACTTGAACCTTCATGGGCCGGTTTGACGATCAAAGGAAAGCCCAGTTCCGTCGCTGCCGAAATACAATCGGCCTCGCTGCGCAGCACGGCGTGACGTGGCGTCGGAATCCCGAGGCTGTGCCAGACCTGCTTGGTGCGCAGTTTGTCCATGGCCAGGGCCGAAGCGAGAATGCCGCTGCCGGTGTAAGGAATGCCCAGGCATTCGAGCAGGCCCTGCATGCTGCCGTCTTCACCACCGCGACCGTGGAGGATGATGAAGGCGCGGTCGATCTTTTCACTCTGCAGACGCTGCAACAGGTCGTCGCCCACATCGAGGCCGAACGCATCCACGCCCGCACTTTGCAGCGCGTCGAGAACGGCGTTGCCCGATTTCAGGGACACCTCGCGCTCGGCACTCTTGCCACCGAACAACACGGCGACGCGGCCGAAGTCCTTCGGCGCGACAGTGGAAACGAGGTTGGCGTACGCAGCAATCATTTCAACTTTCCCTCTACCGATGCCGCCACGGCACCCGTGAACAACGAACTCTTCAACAAACTCGGGGCAAGACCGCCCACATCACCCGCGCCCTGGCACAGCAGGATGTCGCCGGCACGCAGCAGCGGCTTGACGATCGGCGCCAGGTCGGCACCGCGCTCGATGTAGATCGGATCGAGCTGGCCGCGCTGGCGGATGCTGTTGCACAGCTTGCGGCTGTCAGCACCCGGGATCGGCTCTTCGCCGGCCGGATAGACTTCCATCAACAGCAACACATTGGCGTCGGCCAGGACATTGACGAAATCGTCGTACAGGTCGCGGGTGCGGCTGTAACGGTGCGGCTGGTAGACCATCACCAATCGGCGCTCCGGCCAGCCACCGCGCACGGCCTTGATCACCGCCGCCACTTCGGTCGGGTGGTGACCGTAGTCGTCGACCAGCATCACGCTGCCGTCGTCCACCGGCAGTTCGCCGTAGACCTGGAAGCGCCGGCCGACACCCTGGAACCCGGACAGGCCCTG
>NZ_RCNW01000184.1:0-15554 GCF_004307605.1 Pseudomonas sp. Sample_24 | reverse complement strand
GTTCGCCGTAGACCTGGAAGCGCCGGCCGACACCCTGGAACCCGGACAGGCCCTGAACGATGGCTTCATCGCTGACGCCCTCGTCGGTGGCGATGCAGATGGTCGCCAGTGCGTTCAATACGTTGTGGTTGCCCGGCATGTTCACCGAGACATCGAGCGGCTCGCGATCTGGACGCAGCACGGTGAAGAAGGTTTGCATGCCTTGCTGGCGCACATTGATCGCGCGCACGTCGCAGTCGTCGCCGAAACCGTAAGTCACGGTCGGACGCTTCACTTGCGGCAGGATTTCACGCACCACCGGATCATCCAGACACACCACGGCCAGACCGTAGAACGGCAGGTTGTGCAGGAACTCGACGAAAGTTTTCTTCAGCTTGTTGAAGTCACCGTCGTAGGTCGCCATGTGATCGGCGTCGATGTTGGTGACCACGGCGACCAGCGGTTGCAGGTGCAGGAAGCTCGCATCGCTTTCATCGGCTTCGGCGATCAGGTAGCGGCTGGTGCCAAGCTGGGCATTGGTGCCTGCGGCGTTCAGACGACCACCGATGACGAACGTCGGGTCCAGGCCACCGGCGGCGAACACCGAAGCGATCAGGCTGGTGGTGGTGGTTTTGCCGTGGGTACCGGCGACGGCGATGCCGTGGCGATAGCGCATCAGTTCAGCCAGCATTTCTGCACGCGGTACCACCGGGATGCGGCGTTCCAGTGCAGTGGCGACTTCCGGGTTGGACGTGTTCACGGCACTCGACACCACCAGCACGTCGGCAGCGGCAGCGTTTTCGGCACGGTGGCCGATGAAAATCTGTGCGCCGAACGTTTCCAGGCGCTCGGTGACCGGCGAAGCCTTCAGGTCGGAACCGGACACTTCATAGCCCAGGTTCAACAACACTTCGGCAATCCCGCACATGCCCACACCGCCGATACCGACGAAGTGGATACGGCGGATGCGGCGCATTTCCGGTTGCGGCATGGCTTTCTGATTCTCAACCATGGGCCACCTCCAGGCAGGTATCGACGACGTTACGGGTAGCATCGGGTTTGGCCAGGCGGCGTGCCGCAGTAGCCATTTCTTCGAGTCGTTGCGGTTGCATCAGGACCTCTGTCAGGCGAGCGGCAAGATCCGCTGCGCCAGTCGTTCTTTGCGGCATCAGGAAAGCAGCGCCTTCACGGGCCAAATAATCGGCGTTGCGGGTCTGGTGATCGTCGATGGCATGGGGCAAAGGCACCAGCATCGAGGGCAGACCGGCGGCAGCCAGTTCACTGATGGTCAGCGCGCCTGCGCGACATACCACCAGGTCGGCCCAGCCATAGGCTTGGGCCATGTCTTTGATGAAAGGCTGCACTTGCGCCTCGACGCCAGCCGCGCGATAGCGCTCTGCAGTCACTTCATCGTGGTTTCTGCCAGCCTGATGGAACACGTCCGGACGCAGGTCGACAGCGACTTGCGCCAGGGCTTCAGGCAGCAACTTGTTCAACGGCTCTGCGCCCAGGCTTCCGCCGAGGATCAGCAAACGCGCCTTGCGCCCAGCCAGGGCTGGTCGCGATGTTTCGAGGAACAGCTCGGTGCGCACCGGATTACCGGTGGTCCGTCGGCTGCTCGACAGGGTAAAGGTGTCGGGGAACGCTTCACACACCCGGGCGGCGAACGGCACCAGCAACCGATTGGCGGTGCCGGCCACGGCGTTCTGTTCGTGAACGATCACCGGCACACCCGCCAGTTTCGCTGCAATGCCCCCAGGACCGGTCACATAACCACCGAAACCGACCACGCAGGCCGGCCGCAGCCGGCGAATGATCGCCCGCGCCTGCCAGACCGACTTGAGCAACATCAACGGTGCCTTGAGCAGGGACAACTTGCCCTTGCCGCGCAAACCGCTGGCGTTGATCCGATGCAATTCGATGCCGGCCGCAGGAACCAGATCGTTTTCAATACCCCGTGGCGTACCGAGCCAGTGCACGGTATAGCCGCGAGCCTGGAATTCGCGGGCACAGGCCAGCGCCGGGAACACGTGGCCTCCGGTGCCGCCCGCCATGATCAATACGTTAGCGCCCATGGGTCGGCTCCTCGGCGAAGTCGCTCTCATGGAACTCCATCTCTTCACTACCCAAATGGGTTCGACTCTCCCACTCAATGCGCAGGAGCAATCCGAGACAGGCACAGCAGATCACCAACGAGCTACCGCCATAACTGAGGAACGGCAATGTCAGGCCCTTGGTCGGCAGCAGGCCGACGTTCACGCCGATGTTGATCAGGAACTGGCCGATCCACAGGAACGACAACCCGTAGGCAACATACGCGGCGAAGAACTGCTTGGCCTTCTCGGCCCACAAGCCGATGTACATGCCGCGAATACATACGAAAACGAACAGCGCGACGGTGCACAGGGAACCGACAGCCCCCAGTTCTTCGGCGAGCACCGAGAACACGAAGTCAGTGTGGGCTTCCGGCAGGTAAAACTGTTTCTGCACGCTGTTGCCCAGGCCAACGCCCAGCCACTCACCACGACCGAACGCGATCAAGGCCTGGGACAGCTGATAACCGGCACCGAACTGGTCGGCCCATGGATCGGCGAAGTTGGTTAGGCGCGCCATGCGATAAGGCTGCATCTGAATCAACAGCACCACGGCCCCGACGGCCAACACCACCATCAACGAGAAACGGAACAACCCGACGCCGCCAAGGAACAGCATCGCCGCCGCAGCGCCCATCATCACCACGGTGGCACCGAAGTCCGGCTCCATCAGCAACAGGCCCGCCATGGGCAGCAGCACGATGAACGGCTTGAAGAAGCCCATCCAGCTTTCCCGCACTTCTTTCTGGCGACGTACCAGATAACCGGCGAGGTAGATCACCACGAACACCTTGGCGATCTCGGAAGGCTGGACGTTGAAGAAACTGAAACCGATCCAGCGCATCGAACCGTTCACTTCCCGGCCGATGCCCGGGATGATCACCATCACCAGCAAGCCGAACGCACCGATCAGCATCAGCCAGCCCAGGCGTTGCCATGTAGCGATCGGGATCATCATGGTGACGATGCAGGCACCCAGCCCCAGCACCACATAGATAAGGTGGCGGATCATGTAATACAGGGCACTGCCAGACTGAACCGCCGCCACCTCGGTGGACGCCGATGCGATCATGATCAGGCCCAGACCAATCAACGCCAGGCAACCGACAAGCATCGGGAAGTCGAGGTCGATGCCGCGCCCGGTGATCAATGGCGAAGGGTACGGCTTGATGATGTTCATCAGGCTCATGCCAGTTCCTCCACGGCTTGGACGAACTGGTGACCACGGTCTTCGTAGTTCTTGAACATGTCGAAACTGGCGCAGGCCGGCGACAGCAGCACCACGTCGCCCGGTTGGGCAGCGGCACGGCATTGCGCCACGGCTTCGACCAGTGAGCCCGCCCGAATCAGCGGCACGGCATCGCCGATCGCTTCGCCGATCTTGTCGGAGTCGCGGCCCATGAGGATCACGGCGCGGCAGTTGGCCGCCACCGGATCGCGCAGATCCTTGAACTCGGCACCCTTGCCGTCGCCACCGGCGATCAGCACGATCTTGCCGTCGATGTCCGCACCCAGGCCTTCGATGGCCGCCAATGCAGCGCCAACGTTGGTGGCTTTGGAATCGTTGTAGTAACCCACGCCGTCCAGGTCGCGCACCCACTGGCAACGATGCTCAAGCCCGGCGAAGGTGCGCAGGGCCGACAGCATGGCATCGAACGGCAGGCCGACCGCATGGCCGAGCGCCAGGGCTGCCAACGCATTGGACTGGTTGTGGGCGCCCCGAATTTTCAGCTCGCGCACCGGCATCAGGTTCTGGAATTCGAAGGCCAGGTACTTCTCGCCGTCTTCTTCGCGGATACCGAACGCCTTGAAATCGGGTTTGCTCAAACCGAAGGTCCAGCACGGCTGACCCTCGCCCATCAGCGGACGGCTCAGTGCATCCTGACGGTTGACCACGAACTGCCGGGCGCCACGGAAGATCCGGTGCTTGGCCAGGTGATAGGCCGGCAGACCGCTGTAGCGATCCATATGGTCTTCGCTGATGTTGAGTACGGTCGCCACGTCGGCGTTGAGCTGATCGGTGGTTTCCAGCTGGAAACTCGACAGTTCCATCACGTACAACTCAATGTCGTCGCTGAGCAAGTCCAGCGCCGGCGTTCCGAGGTTGCCGCCGACGGCGACACGCTTGCCGGCCGCAGCCGCCATCTCGCCGACCAAGGTGGTGACAGTGCTCTTGGCGTTGGAACCGCTGATGGCCACGATCGGCGCCTTCGCGTTACGCGCGAACAGCTCGATATCGCCGGACAACTTCACGCCACGGGCGGCGGCAGCCTGCAGGGCCGGGGTCGCCAGGGCCAGGCCGGGGCTCACGTAGAGCTCGTCGGCACGGCAGAGGAATTCGACGTCCAGCTCGCCACAACGCACTTCCACGTGCGGATAGTCACGCTTGAGCGTGGCCAGTTCCGGTGGATTTTCCCGCGTATCGGCCACGGCAAACGCCACGCCCCGGTTCGCCAGGAAGCGAACCAGGGACATGCCGCTCTTGCCGAGGCCGACAACGATGCGGAAGTGGTCAGAAGCGATCAGAGACACGAGTTTCTACCTCAGCTTCAGAGTGGCAAGGCCGACCAACACGAGAATCACGGTGATGATCCAGAAACGGACGATCACGCGCGGCTCGGGCCAGCCCTTGAGTTCAAAGTGGTGGTGAATCGGTGCCATGCGGAACACGCGGCGACCGGTCAGTTTGAAGGAGGCAACCTGAATGACCACTGACAGGGTTTCCATCACGAACACACCGCCCATGATGAACAGGACGATTTCCTGACGGACGATCACTGCAATGGTGCCCAGGGCCGCGCCCAGCGCCAGTGCGCCGACGTCACCCATGAAGACTTGCGCCGGGTAAGTGTTGAACCAGAGGAAACCCAGGCCGGCACCGATCAGCGCGCCGCAGAACACGATCAACTCACCGGCACCCGGTACATAAGGAATCAGCAGGTATTCGGCAAATTTCACGTTACCCGACAGGTAGCAGAAAATGCCCAGGCCACCGCCAACCATCACGGTCGGCATGATCGCCAGGCCGTCGAGGCCATCAGTCAGGTTGACCGCGTTGCTCGAACCGACGATCACGAAATAGGTCAGGACGACGAAACCTGCGCCCAATGGAATGCTGTAGTCCTTGAGCATCGGCAGGATCAACGTGGTTTCTACCGGAGTGGCCGCGGTCATATAAAGGAAGATCGCAGCGCCCAGGCCGAACACCGATTGCCAGAAATACTTCCAGCGGCTCGGCAAGCCACGGGAGTTCTTCTCGATCACTTTGCGGTAGTCATCGACCCAGCCGATGGCACCGAACAACAGGGTTACCAGCAACACCACCCAGACATAGCGGTTGGTCAGGTCAGCCCACAGCAGGGTGCTGACGCCGATGGAAGACAGAATCAACGCGCCGCCCATGGTCGGGGTGCCCGACTTGGACAGGTGCGATTGCGGACCGTCGTTACGAACGGACTGGCCGATCTGACGGTTCTGCAAAGTGCGGATCATCCACGGGCCATAGCACAGCGACAAAACCAGCGCGGTCAGTACACCGAGAATCCCGCGCAGGGTCAGGTACTGAAAGACCGCGAAGCCTTTGTAGAACTGTTGCAGATACTCCGCTAGCAGCAGCAGCATTAATGTTTCTCCAGACTGGTCCCGCACAAAGCGGCGACGATGTTTTCCATCGCAGCGCTGCGCGAGCCCTTGATCAAAATGGTGGTGTTTGTATCTTGCTCGGCGCCCAGGGCCTTGATCAGTTCAGCCTGAGTGCTGAAGTGAAAAGCCTGTGGACCGAAGGCGTTGACGGCGTGAACCATCATTGGCCCGACGGCGTACAGCGCAGAAACCTTGCCACGGGCGTACTCGCCCACGTCGCGGTGCCCCTGCTCCGCCCAATCGCCCAACTCGCCGA
Source organism: Pseudomonas sp. Sample_24 (assembly GCF_004307605.1). NCBI lineage: Bacteria > Pseudomonadati > Pseudomonadota > Gammaproteobacteria > Pseudomonadales > Pseudomonadaceae > Pseudomonas > Pseudomonas sp. Sample_24. The sequence continues at coordinate 9,584 of NZ_RCNW01000184.1, read as the reverse complement.
TATCCCCGAGCACCAGAACGGTGCGGCCGGAAAAGCCGGCGAGTATATCAACGGCGGCGCACATCGAGGTGGGGTTCGCGTTGTAAGTGTCATCGATGACGCGCATGCCATTGCTGGCCAATTGCGCGACGGTACGGCCCTTGACCGGTTGCACCGCGCCAAGACCGGTGGCGATGCCGAACAGCGACACACCCAGGGCATGGGCAGCGGCAGCGGCGGCCATCGCGTTGGCAACGTTATGCGTGCCGAGCAGGTTCAGTTGCACGCGCTCCACACCTTCAGGGGTGTGCAGATTGAACGCCGGGCAACCACGGGCATCGGTGGTCAGGTCACTGGCAAAGAAATCGGCACTGGTGTTGCTCAAGGCGAATGTCAGCACCTTGCGTTCGCCGGCGCGCTTCTTCCAGATACCAAATGCCTTGTCGTCGAGGTTGAGCACGGCGATGCCATCGGCCGCCAGGCCTTCGATGATCTCGCCCTTGGCTTCGACGATTTTTTCCGGCCCGCCGAACTCGCCAACGTGGGCGGTCCCGGCGTTGTTGAGAATGGCTACGTGGGGTTTGGTCATGCCCACGGTGTAGGCGATTTCACCCAGACGCGAAGCGCCGAGTTCGATCACGGCAGCGGTGTGTTCCGGCGCCAGCTCGAGCAGGGTCAGCGGAACGCCGAGGTCGTTGTTCAGGTTGCCGCGGGTTGCCAGTACCGGACCGCGGGTCCGCAGGATGCTCGCGAGCATTTCCTTGACCGTGGTCTTGCCGCTGGAGCCGGTGACGGCTGCGACTTGCTGCGTGAAGGCCTGGCGATTCAGGGCACCCAACTGGCCGAGGGCCTGGCGGGTATCGCTGACCAGCAGTTGCGGCAGCGCGCTGTCGGCGACTTCGCGCTCGACCAATGCCGCCACGGCGCCTTTGACCGCGACGTCATTCAGATAATCATGGCCATCGAAGCGTGGTCCGGCCAAGGCAATGAACAATTGGCCAGGCTTGATCGCACGGCTGTCGATACTGACGCCATCGAAACTGGCATCGGCAGAAATCAGGCGAGCATTCAGTGCGCTCGTCAGCTCGCTCAGTTTCAAGGCCTTAAGCATGGGCCACCTCCCACGCGGTCAAGGCATGATCGGCCTCAACCAGATCGGAGAAGGCATGGCGCTCTCCGTTGATTTCCTGATAGTCCTCGTGACCTTTACCCGCGAGCACGATCACGTCGTCCGCTGAAGCGTCGGCGATCAATTGGGCAATCGCCTGGCCACGGCCAGCAACGAAGGTGACTTTATCCACAGCGGTGAAACCGGCGCGGATGTCATCGAAAATCACCGCTGGATCTTCGGTACGCGGATTGTCGTCGGTCACCAGCACGCCATCGGCCAGGCGTTCGACCACTTCAGCCATCAACGGACGCTTGCCGCGATCGCGGTCGCCGCCACAGCCGAACAGGCACAGCAAACGGCCTTTGACGTGCGGGCGCAGGGCGGTCAGGACTTTTTCCAGGGCATCCGGGGTATGGGCGTAATCGACCACCACCAACGGCTGATTGCCACCGCCAAGGCGCTGCATGCGCCCGGCCGGGCCTTCGAGTTTCGGCAACACCTTGAGAATCTCGTCCAGCGCGTAATCCAGGCCGAGCAAGGCACCGACCGCCGCCAAGACGTTGCTCAGGTTGAATCGACCGAGCAAAGTGCTGCGCAAAAGGTGTTCGCCTTGCGGCGTGACCAGCGTGGCACGCACGCCTTCGTCATCGAACTGCGCTTCACGGCAATACAGGTAAGCGCTGCTGTCGAGCAGGCTGTAGGTGATCAGCCGCGACTCACGTTTTTCGGCGGCCAGTTGCCGGCCGAAATCGTCATCGAGGTTGACCACCCGACACTTGAGATCATTCCAGGCAAACAGCTTGGCCTTGGCGTCGCCATACGCCTGCATGGTGCCGTGATAGTCCAGGTGATCGCGGGACAGGTTGGTCATCACCGCCACATCAAAAGCCAACGCAGTGACACGACCCTGGTCCAGGCCATGGGACGAGACTTCCATGGCGACGGCTTTGGCACCGGCCTTTTTCAGGTCGCCCAGGGTCGCTTGCACAGCAATCGGATTCGGCGTGGTGTGCAGGCCGCTTTCCAGCGCGCCGTAGAAACCGCAACCCAGGGTACCGACGATGCCGCAGTGCTGGCCCAGCAGATCCAGCGCCTGGGCAATCAGTTGGGTCACGCTGGTCTTGCCATTGGTGCCGGTCACGCCGACCAGATTCAGATGATGGCTCGGCTCGCCATAAAAGCGCCCGGCAATGTCCGACAGTTGCGCTGCCAGGCCTTTGACCGGAATCAACGGCACTTCAGTGATCGGCAGCACGGTGGCGCCTTCGACTTCGTACGCCACAGCTGCGGCGCCGCGTGCCAGAGCATCGGCAATGTGCGCACGACCATCGAACTTGCCGCCCGGCACGGCGAGGAACAAATCGCCCGCGCGTACATTGCGGCTGTCGAGCGCCAATTCACGGATCAACAGATCGTGGCCGGCGTGGGGGAAAATCTTGTTCAGACTTAATGACATCAGCCGCGCCCTCCATTGGCTTTCAGTGGAACGACCGGCGTAGCGTTCGCTTGTTGAGTAGGTGGCAGGTTGTCCGGGGTGACGTTCATCAGGCGCAGGGTGCCGGACATCACGCGGCTGAACACCGGCGCCGATACCAGACCACCGAAGTAGCCGGCCTTGGTCGGTTCGTCGATGACGACCACGATGGCGTAACGTGGATCGCTCATCGGGCCGAAACCGGCGAACAGCGAGCGATACGAGTTTTCGGCGTAACCCTTGGCACCCACCGAAGTCTTGCGCGCAGTACCCGACTTGCCGCCCACGTGATACGCCGGCACTTGCGCACGGAAGACACCGCGCGGAGCTTCGATCACTTGTTGCAGCATGGTTTGCATGGTTTTCGCGACTGTTTCGGGCAGCACTTGAGTGGTCTGCGGCGCTTTGTCGGTTTTGATCAGCGTCAGTGGTGCGAGGCGACCGTTGTTGGCCAACGCCGAGAAGGCGTGAACCAGCTGGATCGCGGTCACGGAAACACCGTAGCCGTAGGACAGCGTCGCGGTCTCGGCCTTGCGCCATTCACGGTAATTCGGCAGGTTGCCGACGCGCTCGCCCGGGAAACCCAGGCCGGTGTCCTGACCGAGGCCGACTTTCTGTGCGAGACGGAAAATCGTCTCGCCACCGATATCGAACGCGATCTTGCTCATGCCCACGTTACTGGAGTTGATCAGGATGCCTGTCAGGTCGAGCACCGGACCTTCGGTCTTGGACACGTCCTTGATGGTGTATTTACCGATCTGCAAGGTCCCCGGGTACACCTCGACGGTATCGCTCGGTTTCCAGCGTCCGGTTTCAATGGCAGCGCTCATGGAGATCGCTTTCATCGTCGAACCCGGTTCGAACACGTCGATCATCGCGCGGTTACGCATCATCGCCGGTTGCAGGTTGCGCCGGTTGTTCGGGTTGTAGGTCGGTTGGTTGACCATCGCGAGAATCTCGCCGGTCTTCACGTCCATGATCACCAGGCTGCCGGCCTTGGCGCCGTTCTCGATGATCGCATTACGCAACTCGCGGTTGGCCAGGTATTGCAGGCGCAGGTCAATGGACAACGCCAAGGGCTTTCCGGCCTTGGCGTTTTTGGTGACCTGGACATCCTTGATCAACCGGCCGCGCCGGTCCTTGATAACCTGCCGTTTGCCCGGCACCCCGGCCAGCCATTCGTCATAGGCCAGCTCGACACCTTCGCGACCGTGATCGTCGATGTCGGTGAAGCCGACCATATGCGCGGTCACTTCACCGGCCGGATAAAAACGGCGGAATTCTTCGATACCGTAGACACCCGGCACTTTCAGATCGAGCACAGACTGGCCTTGCTCAGGCGTCAGCCCGCGCACCAGGTAAATGAATTCTTTATTGGCCTGGGCTTCAAGGCGCTCAGCCAGGGCTTTCGGATCTTGCCCGAGCGCCGCGGCGAGTGCTGGCCACTTCTCCTTGGCCAGCTGCATTTCCTTGGCGTTGGCCCACAGGGTGGTCACCGGCGTACTCACGGCCAACGGCTCGCCGTTACGGTCGGTGATCAAGCCACGGTGTGCCGGAATCGGAATATGACGAACGCTGCGCGCGTCGCCCTGACCTTTCAGGAAGTCACGGTCAACCACTTGCAGATCGATGATGCGCCAGGCGATTGCTGCCACCATGACACCGAGCAAGCCCAGCACCAGACGGAAACGCCACGGAAAGAGTGCGCCTTCAAGTTTCATCATGGCGCCACCATCTGCACTTCGGCGGCGCCCGGAATGCGCATTTTCAGTTGTTCGGTGGCGAGCACTTCGATACGGCTATGGGCGGTCCAGGTGCTCTGCTCCAGAATCAACCGACCCCATTCCGCCTGCGCCTTGTCGCGCACGCTCAACTCGCCGTAAAGCGAGTTCAGCAATTGGCGGCTCCAGTGCGCGCTGTAAGACACGCCGATGGCCGACACCAGCACGCCGACAAACAGCAGCAGCATGAAAAAGCTTCCGCCGGGCAGTGGCTTGGCGAAAAGCTTGCTCACCGCAACTTCTCCGCGACACGCATGACGGCGCTACGGGAACGTGGGTTGGCTTTGAGTTCGGCGTCGGAGGCCGTCTGCGCTTTGCCATGGACTTTGATTTTCGGTTCGAATGCCACGTGGCGAACCGGCAGGTTGCGCGGCAGGTTGTCGGCTTCGCCTTTCACCAGCTTGCGCATGAACAATTTGACGATGCGGTCTTCCAGCGAGTGGAAGCTGATCACAACCAGACGACCACCGATTTCCAGGCATTCCAGAGCGGCTTCGAGGCCGGCTTCCAGATCGCCCAGTTCGTTGTTGACGTGAATACGCAGCCCCTGGAACGCTCGGGTAGCAGGGTTTTTGCCTTTTTCCCAGGCAGGGTTGGCGACTTTCAACACCTCGGCAAGATCGGCAGTGCGCTCGAACGGCTTGATGTCGCGGCGTTCTGCCACTGCACGAGCCATGCGTCCGGAAAAACGCTCTTCGCCGTATTCCTTGAATACCCGGGCAATTTCTTCCACGGGCGCGGTGTTGACGAACTCCGCAGCACTGATCCCGCGGGACGGGTCCATGCGCATGTCCAGTGGGCCATCGTTGAGGAAACTGAAGCCGCGTTCAGGGTCGTCGAGCTGCGGCGAGGACACACCGAGGTCAAGCAGAATGCCGCTGACCTTGCCCTTCATGCCGCGCTCGGCAACTTCAGAACCCAGCTCGGCAAAGCTGCGCTGCACAACGACAAAGCGGCCGTCTTCGGCCGCTAGCGTCTGCCCGGTGGCAATCGCTTGAGGATCCTTGTCAAATCCGAGCAAACGACCATCGGGACCGAGCCGGCTGAGGATCAATCGGCTGTGCCCGCCGCGCCCGAACGTGCCATCCAGATAGCAGCCATCAGGACGTACGGCGAGAGCCTCGACGGCTTCGTCAAGCAGTACGGTGATGTGGTTAAAGCCGCTATCAATAGTCACAGGATCAAATCACGCAGTTCATCAGGCATCGCGCCCGGTTGTTGAATAGCAGCCAGGTCAGCGGCAGAAACCGCATTCCAGGCATCCTCGTCCCACAATTGGAACTTGTTCAATTGGCCTACCAACATCGCGCGTTTATCCAACTTGGCATATTCACGAAGACGCGGCGGAACCAGAAAACGACCACTGCCATCGAGCTCGAGGTCGACGGCATTACCAATCAGTAAACGTTGCAGGCGGCGGTTCTCTTCGCGAAGCGAAGGCAGTGCGCGCAGTTTGGTTTCAATAATTTCCCACTCATCGAGGGGGTAAACACACAAACACGGATCAACGGCATCAATGGTGACGATCAACTGGCCGGAACTACGCGAATCGAGCTCGTCACGGTACCGGCTCGGCATAGCGAGACGGCCCTTTGCATCGAGACTGATTGCGTTGGCTCCGCGAAACACGTCAGCGTTTCTCCAAATATTAGCGTTTTGCGTTCAAAAAACCCACTTCATGCCACTTTCCGCCACTTGCGCACACTATAGGAATGCGCCTACCGCACCGTCAAGGCGCGCAGTAAAGGAAAAGCCTTACAGAACTGAGATTTAGGAGCATAAAAGGAGGGGTAACGGGAATCTGGCGGATGAAAATGACCAATAACTTGAACCAGCACGGAAGGCTGCGCCCGGAAGTTAAAGTAATTTATTAAGAGTAAGATTTTTTTGGTATTACAACCGGGGTTCTGCAGATGATTGTGTAAGAGGGGAAATTGCTATCACCGACACTCTGCTCAATGATTTAAGCAGAGGGGAGAAAAAGGTGGAGAGTCGATCTGTAAGCCGGGTTCTGTCTTGAACAGTCATTCGTCTACGATGGCCATCACTGGACATCTTTAGCAACCTACCCGGTCCCAGCGCGGGCCACGCCTTGGGACCCTATTTGGTCTTGCTCCAAGTGGGGTTTACCTAGCCACGAACTGTTGCCAGACGTGCGGTGCGCTCTTACCGCACCTTTTCACCCTTACCGGCGCCGAAGCGCTTAGGCGGTTATTTTCTGTGGCACTTTCCGTAGGCTCACGCCTCCCAGGCATTACCTGGCACTTCGCCCTATGGAGCCCGGACTTTCCTCCCCCCCCTAATTTTCATAGAGGGCAGCGACTGTCCGATCGACTCTCCGCCGCGAAGGTTAACGGCAGAGCGTGCGAAGAACAAGCGCTAAAAGCCTTCAACCACGCCTGCGCGTCGGGTTTTTACTCGCCCTTCTGTTTATCCAGAGCGACTTGATAGAGAACATTCTTACGCTCGCCGGTAATTTGCGCCGCCAATGCCGCCGCGCGCTTGAGCGGCATTTCTTCGAGTAACAGATTCAGCACGCGCATTGCTTCGCTGCTGACTGCATCTTCAGACTCGGGCACTGTCCAGCCAGCGACCAGCACCACGCATTCGCCGCGCTGTTGATTGCTGTCCGACTCGACGAACTGCCGCAACTCGCCCAGTGGCAAACCCTTCAGTGTTTCAAAGGTTTTCGTCAGTTCGCGAGCAAGCAGCGCTGGACGTTCTGGCCCGAACACCAACTCCATGTCCTGCAGGCATTCCAGAATACGGTGCGGCGCCTCGTAGAAAATCAGCGTGCGCGGCTCTTCCTTTACCAGCTCAAGACGCGCACGTCGCCCAACGGCTTTGGCCGGCAGAAAACCTTCGAAGATGAAACGGTCCGACGGCAGACCCGCCGCCGACAAAGCCGCCACCAACGCACAGGCACCCGGCACGGGCACCACATTGATCCCGGCAGCGCGAGCCTGGCGCACCAGATGATAACCAGGATCAGAAATCAGCGGCGTACCGGCATCGGAGATCAGCGCCACATCGTCACCCGCGAGCAGACGGGTAATAAAGCGACTGCCTTCATCGCGCTCATTGTGCTCATGGCACGCTGCGAGCGGCGTTGGAATGCCGAAGTGCTGCATCAAACGCTGGGAGTGACGAGTGTCCTCGGCGGCGATCAAGGCAACATCACGCAGGATCTTCAGCGCGCGCGCACTGATGTCGTCCAGGTTGCCGATGGGCGTCGCCACCACATAAAGCGAGCCAGCAGCGGAATTCAAAGCACCTGGAGCAGTCAAAGCGCACACCTCATGATCGATAAAGCGGGCATTGTAACCCGTAGCGGCGCTTGCGATACGCGCGAGCAATGCTCGCTTTTGCCGCGTTTTGTGCCGCACAGCAACAATTGCGCAAGCTAAATTGATCGATTCACGCCACTAACATCGCGCCCCGGCCAGTGCTTGGGTACAATTCCACGCTAATTTGATCGAGTATCAGGAACACTTACATGATCGCTTGCCTGCGGCTGTTCACTGCCCTCTGCCTCGCTGCCTTGCTGGCGGCTTGCGCCAGCTCGCCCTCCTCCAGCCTTGGCGAACTTCCACGGACCCCGGATGCCAGTATCGAGCAACTGCTCGAGAAGGCCGCCCAGAGCAAATCGCCGGAGGATGCAGCATTGCTGCGATTGAGCGCAGCTGACCTGGCCTACCGCCAGGGTAATGCCGCCCAGTCCGCACAAATCCTGCAACAAGTACCCGTCGAGCAACTCAAGCCCGGCCAGCAGGTATTCGCCAGCACACTGGCCGCCGAATTGGCGATGACCCGCAACCAGCCGAAAGCCGCGTTGACCGCCTTGAGCCATCCGAGCCTGCAACGCCTGGGCGAATTGCCCGAAGAACAGCAGGTCCGCACCGGCACCGTTCGCGCCCGCGCTCTTGAAGCCGACGGCCAGACCCTGGCTGCCGCACGGGAGCGGATCTTCATCGCGCCGATGCTCAAAGATGAAGCAGCCAGCAAAAACCATGAAGCGATCTGGGTATTGATCGCCTCGCTGCCGACCGATCAATTGCAGCCCAACACCACCGATGACCTCGGCGGCTGGATGGGCCTGGCACTGGCGGTGAAAACTGCCGGCACCCTGGAACAGCAGCAGGCTGCCATCGACAACTGGCGTGAGCAGAATCCGAAACACCCGGCCGCCGCCCAGTTGCCACTGCCACTGACCAAACTCAAGGAACTGGCCAGCCAGCCCCTGAGCAAAATAGCGTTGTTGCTGCCACAAGACGGCCCACTGGCCTCGGTGGGCAAGGCGCTGCGCGAAGGCTTCATGGCCGCTCACTATCAGGCCCAACAAGCCGGGCAGAAGCCGCCAGCCATCGAGTTCTATGACAGCTCGAAACTGTCCTCCCTCGACGAGTTTTATCGCAAGGCCCAGGCAGACGGCGTGCAACTGGTCGTCGGTCCGCTTGAGAAGCCACTGGTCAAACAGCTGAGCACTCGCCCGCAACTGCCAATCACCACCCTGGCACTGAACTACAGCGAAGGCGAACAAGGTCCGCCCCAGCTGTTCCAGTTCGGGCTTGCCGCTGAAGACGAAGCCCGCGAAGTCTCCCGCCGCGCTCGCGCCGACGGCCTGCATCGCGCTGCCATCATGGTGCCGAAAGGCGAATGGGGCGATCGCGTGTTGCGTGCGTTCAGCCAGGACTGGCAAGCCAACGGCGGCAGCATCGTTGCCACCGAACGCGTCGACCAGCCAGTGCAACTGGCCCAGCAGATTGCCGACATGTTCCAGCTGCGTCAGAGCGAAGGTCGCGCCAAGAGCCTGCAAAGCACCGTAGGTTCGCAGGTCGCCGCCCAGCCTTCCCGTCGCCAGGATATCGAGTTCATCTTCCTCGCTGCCACGCCGCAACAGGCCCAGCAGATCAAGCCGACCCTGAACTTCCAGTACGCCGGCGACGTTCCGGTCTACGCCACGTCGCACGTGTTCAGTGCCAGCGGTGATGCAAACCAGTACAACGACATGAACGGCATCCGCTTCTGCGAAACCCCATGGTTGCTGGACGCCAATGATCCGCTGCGCCAACAAGTCACGGCACAATGGCCGCAAGCCGCCGGTAGCCTGGGCCGCCTGTACGCAATGGGCGTCGACGCCTATCGCCTGGCGCCACGCCTGGGTCAACTCAAGGCGCTGCCGGATAGCCGCATCGAAGGCCAGTCGGGCAGCCTCGGCATGACCCAGAACCAGCGTGTC